>JAICSL010000248.1 GCA_025936955.1 Nitrososphaeraceae archaeon | reverse complement strand
TGAAATCCGAATCATTAATTACAATTTAAGCTGATCACACCTTGTAATTTATTATTACATAAAGAATAGACGTCCGGAGCAACAGACAATTTCATTAAACAATGGGTTTGGACCTTCAAAGGTAAATGAGTCTAACCCTGAACGTCAACTCCGGTCCAGTCATAATCGAAAGTATCAGTCACATTGATCAGAAATAGTGAAATAAAGTCTAAGTAAAACCCTTTAAGGTATTAACGGAAAAGTAACTCTATCCCAAATCCGCCTTGTCCATTCATACATTAAAAATACATAAATCATATTAGGTAGAAATTAGTGATTGTTTGTTTGATATTTATTTCTGTTTAGACGATTCTAATATTAAGGTTCCAGTTGATAATGCCATATATGAATATCCGACATTGGTTTTAGAGAACATTTTTTTGTACTGCAGATCGAGACTCCAAAAGAATTAATTTAAATTGCGAAAATAAAATAGCAACTATGCAAAAAATATTTGAACTAGAAAGTCTTGTTAGAGAGTTAGGTAATAAAGACACATATTTTCTAGAATTTCTAAATTCAAAGTCTATAATCTCGGGTATCATTAGACTTCGTCCAGGAGAAAATGATGATCAAGAACCTCACCAATTGGATGAATTGTACTATGTGGTAGAGGGCGATGGTTATATTGAAATAAATCAAGAGAATCATCCTATCAAGAAAGGTGATATAATATTCATACCAGCAACAGTTCATCATAAGTTTCTGAAGAATAAAAATATCTTGACCGTACTCTATGTTTTTACCACTAAGTCCAGTAAATAATATTTTTATTTACAAAACAAGGCAGATTCTTAAAACCAATAATAAATAAAGAGCAAATAATCAAATAATAGATGTTCCAAATTTGTTTGTAGGTCCTCCGCCAAGCACCTGATAGATTCAATTTTAACTGTTGAGTAAAAGAGTACAATTTCAAACTGATTAGCGAAAATATACTTAAGTTTATGGAGACGGTGTAAGACTGGGATGTATACATAAAACCTTTAACACTCAGTAGTATGCTTATTTTCAGAGAAAAACTCCTTTTATTGTCCCCGTTTTAAAGGTCACTTGATCGTTTATTCCTATGTATGCTTTTAATATGATATTGAGAAGAGAAAATAGTATGAGTAGTTCTACGACAAATGACAATACAGAAACAAACGAAAGAATTCAAAACCCTCAAGATAAAAAAAACTCTAGGAATGAAAGCGTTGCCACTAATTTAACAAATGCTGGCGACTCGGCCAGACATGTAACAGATACTGCTGATGTGGCCAGAGCGAGTATTGCTAAGAGTATACGAGAAGAGGGTGGGCTCCAAAAAGGCAAAACTGCACTCGATATAATCGAAGGGAAGATAGATGCTAAAGATCAGTCCATTATTCAAGGAGTGACCTACGGAAATAACTTAACCGCAGAGCAACACGCCGCGAAGGTAGATGACGCAAACTTGACAAAAGATGAGAATACTTCGAAATTAATCTCGAGTGGAACTTCGCTCGATAAATCCAAAGATATTGATAAGATGGATATCTATTCTGAAGCAGAATCAGGTACTCGGCATCTTGAAAAAACTAGCAAGAATTCCGAGAAGGAGGACTCTCTGAAGTAACGTATAGCTCCTTACACAAGTCAGTGAGAATACTATTTATTATTTGAATTCTCTAACCGAAAATTAGAATCAGCTCTTGGATAATAATCTTAATGTTTCTTTTTCGTTTTCGTCTTTTGGATTGCGTTTAGATAATATTCTATATACATAGGTTTCAGTCAAACAAGATAATATCTCTTGTCTATTTTGCTTGACCCCATTGTGTTTGATCTTCTGATAAATAAATAAGTCCTATTAGAAGGAAAATTTTAACATCTTGTATTATTATTGGTTGATTTCAAAAATGAAAGTTTTACGCTTCCATATTTTCAATCACCTACCATTAGTACTGGATCGATAGAAACAAATTCCGTACATGACTGCATAAAAATAAAAAAATAAGAAAATACTTGAAATTATAATATGACCTTTTTTACCTTAACGCAAAACCGCACATATTACAAAAAGATGAGCCAGCTGGATTATTATTCCCACATCTTACACAGTGATTTTGATGATTTTGAACTTTATCAGTAAGTTTGTGGGATTCAGGCTTAGTCAAAGATAGTCTTTCCTTTTGGCTTAGCTGGATTAAATCATATATCTCCCATAACCAGAAGAATAATGCAACCAACAACGAAAAATTTGAAGGTAAGAGTAAACTTACAACAATTCCAATAGCTATTGCTGATAATAGAATAATGATGCCACGCTTAATATAGTGCATAAACATATGGCCTAATCCTGCTAACAAAATATCTAAAATAATAGCAAAAAATAATCTACGATTAGAAATGGTAACCATTTGTCCAAGTAGACTAAGATGGCTACCTTAATTAATACTGGTTTCTATCTTTTACACTCGAATCAATATGTTAGATATAATCACCGTAACTATAGAGATCGGATACTACAATAGTACACTAATAATTATATTTGTAATATAATAATATGAATATGTTTGAGTTTCAATTTAAGTGCAATCAACGAAACACCGTATGTTTTGGTAGTTTGTGAAAAACCCCAGGCAGCACATAGAATAGCTCAAGCACTCGGAACATCGAGCTTCAAAAAAATATCTGGAGCCTATAGAGCAGGAAGAGCACAACCTTCAGTTTATTCTGTAGCAGACGATAATAATCGTCACTTCGTTATATGCTCTGCTATCGGACACTTGTACCAACTTGTCGATCCCGAAGCCAATAGATCTAGATATCCTATATTCGAGGCTAAATGGATGCCAAAAGAAAAAATTAAAGACGGGTTAGGTCAAAAGATATCTATCAAATATGAGCAGATAATAAAAACTATCTCCCTACTCTCAAAAAAAGCCATAGGTTTTGTACATGCTTGTGATTACGACCAAGAGGGTGAAGTAATAGGGTATAATATACTCGAGTATGCTTGTAATAACAGATATAAGAGCTCGTTGAGAGCTAAATTTTCAACCTTAACCGACGACGAAATAAGGAATTCATTCAGGAATCTATTAAAGCCTAGCAAGGGATTAGCTCAAGCTGGAAGATGTCGTCACCTGCTTGACTTTATCTATGGAATTAATCTATCACGGGCACTTACCCAGTCCTTTATCTCTGGTAATCATAATACAAATTATTGTACACTAACCATGGGGAGAGTTCAAGGTCCAGCTCTTGCCTTTGTTGTTGATAGGGAAAAAGATATCAGAAATCATACTCCAGTGCCGTACTGGAG
>JAICSL010000170.1 GCA_025936955.1 Nitrososphaeraceae archaeon | reverse complement strand
TTCCAAATAAAATAGAACCTAATCAGATCAACAGAATTCTCTTCCATCAAGGCATTTGCATCTACAACATTCCCAATACTTTTACTCATCTTGTTACCTTTTTCATCAAGTACATGACCTTGAAAAAGAAATGCTTTAAATGGGGCTATTGCCTGTTGAGTTAAAATAACATTTTCCATTAATAATGAATACGCCCAGCCTCTTGTTTGATCTATTCCCTCAGTAAGAAAATTTGCAGGAATCCAATCGTGATATTCCTTATCAGTCAGTGATGCATAGGGTGCTGCTCCGCTGTTATGCCACGTATCCAGAACAAAAGACTCCCTTTGCATATTTGCTCCACATTTTTCACATTTTATTTGGATTCTATCAATCCATGGTCGATGTAATTCGAAGTTGGGGCCATCAGGAAGATTGATCGCTTTCTTAACTATCTCATCTCTAGAGAACATTGGATATTTATGGTGGCATATAATACAAGACCATATTGGAAGCGGTGTTCCCCATGTCCTTTCTCGTGAAATACACCATGGGACTTTTTCTTTGATAGTTTCGAGGAATCTATTTTTAGGAGGATCAAAAAAATATTCTGCTTTCTGTATCGCCTCTAATGGTTTATCCCCAAGATTCTCGATCATATAAAAATACTCGCGCCTTGCAAGCCAAACTACTTTATGATGTGAACGCCAGCATGTAGGATATTGGTGCTTTATACTACCAACTTTGACAGAAGCACCTATTTCTTTCATTGCTTCTATAACTTTGAAATCAGCGTCTCTAACAAAAAGATCCCTAAATACGCCTGCTTCCTCTGTAAAAATAACTTTATCATCTATTGGTACAAAGATCGGCATTTTTCTTTTTACTGCAATTTCGAAATCTATTTCTCCATTAGCTGGTGATAGGTGTACGATGCCACTACCTGTAGCGATATCTACAAATTCCTCCGCTACAACGAAATGAATAGAACCAGATTTTGCTAAATCATCTAAAACCGGTATAATAGAAACTAGTGGGTGAATGTAATTCTTACCGTCAAGTTCTTTACCCTTTATGGTTTTCTCAATCGTAAATTTCTCTATATGCAACTCTTTTATCAAAGCATTTAGTCTGTTTTCGCCTACAATCCATTTTTCATCTTTAACTTTGATACACAGATAATTAGCAGTTGGATTGACGCCTACCATTTCATCAGTTATAAGCGTAAATGGCATGGTCGTCCATACTATCAAAAATGCATCTTCCTCATATAGCTTGACTTTATAATAAAAAGAGGGATCTTCAACAGTCTCATAACCTTGATTAACTTCTGCGTTACTAAGTGAGGTTTGACATGAAGGACAATATGCAACTACTCTGAACCACTCCTTCAGAATTCCATTCTCCCAAGCTTTTCGTAGATATTGCCATTCTCTTTCAATATATTCATCACTAAAAGTCCAATATCCTTTTTCATAGTTAAACGACATACCAAGAAGTTTGTCAGACTTAATCCATTTATCATTATATATTTGAATTAATTTTTTGCATGTTTCTACTATCTTTTCTATTCCAACTTTGTTAATATTCTCTATCTTGCTTCCAGTCAATCCTAATTCCTTTTCTGCTTGTAATTCTACTGGTAAACCTTGTGTATCCCAACCTGCTCTGAAAATTACTTTCTTTTTCTGTAAAGTATTAAATCGATACCAAAGATCTTTAATTATACGTCCTCTTAAATGCCCAACATGTGGTTCGCCATTCATTGTTGGAGGCCCTTCAATGTAACTGACTAAATTATTTCTGACAAGTAATTCCTTTTGCAAAAGGGCGTCCAAATTTATGTTATTAGTTAAATAAGTACGAATCACATTTTCGACTGCCTTAGCATCGAATTTATCTTGAAGTTCCATTGATACGAAATCAAGTTCTAGAGCCGTGTTTATATTTTTGGTTAGCTTTCACAATAAGATTATATCTTTAGTGTTTATTTCTTGAACCTATGCTACTAAATATGTTAAAGTCTGGAAAAAATCCTCCAGATGAAGTAAATGTAGTGATAGAAATTCCAAAAGGAAGCAGTGTTAAATATGAAATGGATGCTGAAAGTGGTGCTATATTTGTAGACAGAAAATTGTTTACTGCAATGTTTTATCCTTGCAATTACGGTTTTATTCCACAGACGATGGAAGACGACGGTGATCCAGTAGATGTGCTTGTACTTGGCAATGATCCTGTGATGCCCATGTCCGTAATACAATCTAATCCCATCGGAATTTTACTAACTGAAGATGAAGAAGGTCAGGATTCAAAAATTATTGCTTCTCCAATTATTAAAATAGATCCAAGTTTTTCACACATTAGAAATATTGATAATGTTCCTAGTTATGTTCTTGGCCAGATTAAACATTTCTTCGAACATTACAAAGAACTAGAAGCTGGAAAATACGTTAAAGTAATAGGATGGGATGAAAGAGACATTGCAAGGAGAAAGATTACTGAAGCAATGGAGAGATATAAGTTAAAAAAAGATCGAAATTAGAGAGCCTTAAACTGATCACTCCATTTTGCATATGCCCTTATCATTTCTATACCTAGACTAGGTTTTCTTTTCTTAAAAATTTCTTTGAAATCAGCAGTGGTAATATCTCTTGTATTTGCCTCTGCTTCCATTGCTTTACCACTTTCGAATAATTCATTCACAACTTTGAGTTGAGCTGATTGACATATATCCTTTATATCACTTGCACTATATCCCTCAGCCAACTTTGCAAGTTCCATCGGCTTAAAGGAACTTTCTTTTTTCAATGGAGCAGTATATTGATTAAATAGATTGGTTCTTGAAGCATAATCTGGAAGTGTAACATAAATTCTCTTTTGGAACCGTCTAAGAAAACCAGCTTCCAAACTCCAAGGCTTATTTGTTGCACCGATAATATATAGTTGTGATTCCTTCGATTTATTATTGATTCCATCTATTTCTGTTAAGAACTGGTTTTTTACCCTAACTTCGCCTCCAACCTCGCTATTTCTTGTACCTAACAATGAATCAATTTCATCTATGAAAAGCAATACTGGAATATTCTCATCCTCGTTAAGTTTGCGCGCCATAGCAAATAATTTTGCTACATTCTTTTCTGCCTCCCCTAGCCATTTGCTCATCATAGAAGCTGCATCAACATTGACAAAATAACCGTCTACTTCTGCAGCAGTAGCAGCAGCAAGTAAAGTTTTTCCACATCCTGGGGGGCCATATAGTAGGATACCTCTAGGCCATCCTAACGGAAATAAATCTATTCTCTTTGTTGGATATACAACAGATTCTCTTATAGCACGTTTTGCATCCTCTAGGCCAATAACCTCATTCCATGAAACCTCTGGTTTTTCCTTCATTATCAGGTCGTCAAAGTCATCTTTCTGACCTTCAACATCATTACCAACATTGCTACCCTGTTTTGAATTGCCAAATTGTCTTAATGTTTTATCATTCTCGTTTTTACTAGTTGGAGATTTTTGTTGAAGAATTTTATTCATATTAGAAGACTCCCTATCTTCATCAAAGCCATGCGACATTTGCAGATCTTTGATTCTATTCTGATATGCACTTGCCCTTTCCATATAGATCTTGTTTAATTTGTATTCGGGATAGATCTGAACCAATTTAATTAGTGCTTCAATTGCACGTTGATATGATCGAATAGCTACACCACGTTAGCCTTGAGAATCCAACCTAATTGCCTCTGCAGCATATTTGCTAGCACTGTTTTCCAATTCCTGTGGAGCCAGACTCATTCCTTAAAACTGGAATTGGATTTGAGTTTGAATTACTTTAGTGTAAATCTATATTGCTTAAGAAACAAAATAATTTGCACCAAGTGAAGATTCGATTATCATTTGGTTATTTTCATAACATCACAGTCATCTGAGCATCTCTAACAATAGTTCTTGTCGTAACCTATTAATTTAGTGCTCTTATGATTTTTTCATATTAATAAAACACAAGATCGGATGCTTCCAATATCTAGTAATTTGACTCTCATACATCCTACTATAATCACAGATCGCAATTTCGATTAATTCTCAATGAATACTATTTTCATATTCTTTACACAATTAGAAAATATACTATTCAAGTTCTACATAACATATCATTTATAGATATAATATGGATTTAACATTTCTCGATATTCTAAATCCTCTAAAGGTTTAATTATGACGTCAAAACAAATAAAATATTCTAAATGTGAAATGATATATCCAACTCAACCAAAACTTGAAGAGTTAATCATAATTAATCAGATCAGATAACTCTTCTTTGGTTTTTAATTCTGCAACCAATGATGCCTCTTTTAGAAGATGTACTGCTTCTTCATTTGCCGCACTAAAGTTTATAGTATAACCTCCAACTTGACCTGCATCTATTAGAAGACCGCCTAATAATTCAGAAATGGATCCTAGTTCACCTCCTATTTGGGGTAGGTAAGGAATTAAAGAAGCTCGAAGGTTCTTTACAACTGTAAGTGAAGGTCCCAATATGTTTACCAAGTCTCCGAAATCTGACACCTTTTTCAATTGCGTTTCTAATTTTTTGAATACAATTAATGACAAATTTACTATTGTGCTTACTTTTCTTATCTCGAATATATCTGACGAGAGCGTTTTATGATATTGAGTATCATTTTCTTTGATTGAAAACATTATCTTTCTAAATGTTTCTTCATCTTTTGATATAAGACCGTTTATAATATCAC
>JAICSL010000366.1 GCA_025936955.1 Nitrososphaeraceae archaeon | reverse complement strand
TTTCAAATACTCTTGTAAGATTTCGCCTTGCTGTGGTCTGTAATAGTTAACGTCTAAACCCTGCTGTTGTTTATGGCCTACCAAAATCTCGCGGGCTTCTTTCATTAATTTAGCCCTGATAAAATTAGTGATGACAAACTTTCTAAATCCATTAGTTAATCGAACCGGCTTTCTCTCAACGCTTTTAGTCCTCTTTGATTCTGTGTCTGTTGCTATAGTTCTGATTCCTGATATTATTGCTCTTCTTACTATGATATCTGTTAGTCCTCCATTTTTCATGAATTTAGGTTTGTTAATTTTTAATGAATGTGGTTCAAACTGCTCTCTGATAAGTGGTGAAGTTTCTTTGAAATGTTCCCCGCTTCGCTCTCTGTAATCCAGATATTCTTTGATAAATTTAGCACATTCGGGAGTTGTAAAACAAAAGTATTCTTCTGGCGTTCCCTGATAGACTGTGAGTTGATAGACTTGATAATCTTCGATGTATTCAATATCTCGTAATTTTATATCTGTTAACCCATCCAGCCTCATACCAGTACAAGCATAGATGTAAATGATTACCCTTGTACGTAAATCCGAGACATTAAGCATTTTTTGAATTTCTTCATGCGTGTAAGCCCTGTCTTTGTGTTTTGTCTTTCTCTCACCAAGATATTTTCCTATTCTTTTTCTTGATAATGTGACATAATTCATTTCGTAAAAAGAGATGATAGCAGACATGTACACGGACTTGATAGCGTGACTCAAGTCTCGTTTTCTCAAATCCACAAGGTAGCGGGAGATTTGAGATTCTATCATTTGTGGGTCTTTTATCGATAGAAGGTCATCAGGATTTGAAAGTTTCAAATATTGCAAATACAGTCTAATAGAAGTCTGATAGATTCTCCTTGTTGCTGCAGAGTTGATTGAATCTATAAAATTATTGTAAAATACGCCTGTTAGCTCCTGATATGTCCTTGTTGCCATTACTTATACAAGAATACAGATGTATTTAGTCATGTCCAGAGATCGGTAAATTCAAATTTATCAACGTCTACTAATCCTTTATCTGTTAACTTCAAAGAAGGTATAACAGGCAAGGACAGAAAAGAGAGTATCATAAATGGATCTTTTATGACACCGTCACCTAGCTTTTTGCAAGCTTCGTTAACTTCTGTGAGGTTTGTAATTACTGATTTTATAGTCTGATCAGACATTAGGCCTGCAATAGGAAGATGTAGGCTTGCCATAACTTGTTCATTATTGACTACAACCAAGCCTCCACCAATTGATGAAATGTACTTGGCAGCGGCTAACATGTCTATGTCATTCATTCCTGCAACAACAAGATTATGTGAATCATGGGCTACACTACTTGCTATAGCTCCCATTTTTAGACCCAATCCCTGAACAAATCCCAGTCCAATATTTCCTGTTCGATGATGACGTTCAATAACTGCAAGCTTTGCTATATCTCTCTGAACATCGGCTACTGGTCGATAAGCTTCGTCTACTTTAGGCTCGATAATCAGTTTTTGAGTAATGATCTGTCCGGGAACAATCCCTATTACTAATAATAGAGAAGAAGATGATGCAACTGTCTTTGACTTTGCAGGAATAGTAAACATATTTGGATCATCAAGTGCTTTAACATGCATAGTATTTTTCTGTAGAATAGATAGTGAAAAGGAAGATGAGGTATTATTATTGTTAACACGAATAGCCGCTCCCTTTTTAATTCTGTCTCCTACGTTACCATTAATATCAATTGCTTCTATTCTCTTCCCATCAAGGAAAACTTCAGATATCCTAAAAGACTCTAAATTATCCAACAGTATAAAATCTGCTCTGAAACCAGGAGCAATTGCACCAATATCATTTAATCCAAAATATCTAGCAGTATTGATAGATGCCATCTGAATTGCCCTTATTGGAGGTAAACCAAAAGAAATAGCTGTACGAACCAAATAATCCATATGCCCATTTTTTTCCAGGTCAATTACATCGCGGTCATCGGAAACAAGGCTAATATGAGAACTGTTGAAATCGTTAATAAGAGGAATCAAATCCTGTAGATTTTTTTCGTGTGCTCCTTGCCGTATCAT
>JAICSL010000094.1 GCA_025936955.1 Nitrososphaeraceae archaeon | reverse complement strand
TTCTATATCGAACTCTTCTAGAGCATTTCTAGTTCGTATTCGAGCTTCCTCGAAGTCAGTTCCCCATACTACAAGCTTTGCCACTAAAGAATCATAATATGCTGATATATTGCAGCCAGGATAAAGATATGTATCCACTCGAACCCCTGGTCCATAAGGTATATTGCAGTTTGGAACTGGGCCTACGGAGGGTGCAAAATCATAGAATGGATCTTCTGCATTTATTCTACATTCGATTGCACAACCGTGCATTTTGACATCTTCCTGTTTGAATGGTATTTCCTCACCTTGAGCAATGGATATTTGCAATTTTACGAGATCGATGCCTCCTGTGATCAATTCGGTAACAGGATGCTCTACTTGAAGCCTAGAGTTTATCTCAATGAAATAGAAATTACCTTCTTGATCTCGTAGAAATTCTGCTGTGCCAGCATTAAGATAATCTACAGCCACGGCTGCCCTGACAGCTATTTCTCCCACCCTTTCTCTAGTTTTTGCATCTACCACTGGGGAGGGAGATATTTCGATTAGCTTTTGATGCCTTCTTTGGATTGAGCATTCCCGTTCGAATAAATGCTGTGCATTTCCACTTGAGTCTCTTATTAACTGGAATTCGATATGTCTAATTCGCTGCAGGTATTTTTCAACAAAAAGTGCTGACTTGCCAAATGCAGCTTTTGATTCAGCAGATGCCATTTCAAATTCCTGTCGCAATTGTTTCTCGTCGTTAGCAAATCTAATACCTCTACCTCCACCTCCAAATGCAGATTTCAAAAGGACAGGATAGCCAGCTTCATGTGCTATATCTGCTGCCTCTTGTACATCCTCAATTATGCCGTCACTGCCTGGAATTGTAGGAACTTTGGCCTTTTTCATTATTGCCTTACATTTCATTTTATCACCCGTTAGTTCCATGGCCTTGCTTTTGGGTCCGATAAATATGATACCATTTTTTTCGCACATTTCTACAAAAACCTCATTTTCAGAAAGAAAACCATATCCAGGATGAATTGCGTCAGTCCCTACAGCCTTAGCCACGTCAATAATTTTATTCATATTAAGATAACTTTCAGTTGCCTGCGCTTTACCAATATAGATAGCCTCGTCAGCCCTTTTTACATGAATAGATCGACTATCTTCATCCGAATATACTGCTACCGATTTAATATCTAACTCTTTACATGCTCTTATCACTCTAAGAGCAATTTCTCCTCTATTTGCAATCAGAATACTAGAAATCTTCTTGGTCGTCATTCAACATCACTACCAAATCTATTATATCTGTGTTGTATATATCATCATCACATAACTTACAGGTTCATATTTCCATGTTTCTTCCATGGTCGCCCTTCTTTTTTGCTTGCCAAAGCTTCCAAGGCACTAATTATCATAGGCCTAGTTTCCAACGGATCTATTACTAAATCTATGCCACCTTTCTCTGCAGCTATATATGGATTAGCAAACTTATCACGATACTCTTTTGCAAGTTTCTTTTTGGTTGTTATTGCATCAGCTGATTGTTTTAAGTCTCTACGATGTATTATTGTAATAGCTGCTTCCGGTCCAAGGACAGCAATCTCTGCTGTCGGCCAGGCATAGTTCACATCTGCTCGGAGATTTTTGCTACCCATTGCTATATAAGCTCCGCCGTAAGCTTTACCAATAATACATGTAACTTTAGGAACTGTCGCCTCACAATATGCAAACAAAAGCTTGCTACCATGTCTGATAATACCGTTATGTTCCTGATCTCTTCCTGGAAGATAGCCCGGGGTATCTACGAAGGTGACAATTGGAATATTAAATGCATCGCAAAATCTAATAAATCTAGCTGCCTTATCTGAAGAATTTATATCCAACGCACCTGCGAGATACATTGGCTGATTAGCAATTATCCCCACAGATCTTCCAGCCATTCTTGCAAAACCAACAACTATATTTTCAGCAAATAATTCGTGAACTTCTAAAAATTGACCATTGTCAACTATTGATTTGATTATTTCTTTCATATCATATCCTTGATATGGATTTTCGGGAAGTAAGTTTACCATATTCGCATCAATCCTGTTCGGAGCATCGGTACCTTCAATTACAGGAGATTCATCAGAGTTGTTCTGAGGAAGGTACGATAACAATCTCTTTATTGTATCCATACAATCATATTCATTTTTGGCTACAAAATGGGCAACGCCGGATTTTGTCGCATGTGTTTTGGCCCCCCCCAAATCTTCAAAGGAGACTTCCTGACTTAACACTTCCTTGACTACTTCCGGCCCGGTTACAAACATTTGACCTATATTTTCTACCATTATAACAAAATCGGTCATTGCAGGAGAATATACGGCTCCGCCAGCGCAAGGTCCCATACTTGCAGTAATCTGTGGGACAACTCCAGAGGCCATTGTGTTTCTAAAGAAAATTTCTCCATATCCATCAAGGCTCATCACCCCTTCCTGAATTCTTGCACCTCCAGAGTCAAGGATGCCAATAACTGGAGCTCCTGTTCTAATCGCATGATCCATAATCTTTACAATTTTTCTTGCCGCCATTTCACCTAGCGAACCGCCTAAAACTGTAAAGTCATAAACATAAATAAAGACTCGACGGCCATTCACCGTTCCGAAACCTGTCACTAGACCATCACCGTAATATTTCGTAGTACTGGTATCTTCGCTTCTGTGGGTTACATATTTATCGATTTCTATAAATGTACCCTCATCTACAAGAAGATCAATTCTTTCTCTTGCTGTCAGCTTCCCTTTTGAATGTTGAGCTTCAATCCTTTCCTTACCTCCCCCAGACTCGGCCAATTCTTTTATATGATTCAGTGTTTTAATTTTCTCATCATGCATGGCAGTGCATGTTAAACTGGGAAAGGCTAATAAATTCATTACAGCTAAATTATCCTGTTTCAAAGAGCGATCATATATAGTCGTCTTATCAAATTAAATTCGATCGTTGGAATCCTCTGGGGGTACTCGATTCGATAATCCTACTGTTACATCATGTTTTATACATAACCAGGTCTAATTTTTCATTCGTTGATACAGGCTACTTTAAAATCATTCTATTATTAGATACTTCCTGTTATCATTGGGATACCACAATGACAAATTTATTCCCTTAATCCAGTTCTTCCTCCTCTAGCTCTACGAAAATAGTTCATTCCAAGATTGTAGTTTTCAAACAATGATTGAAGGGTTTCTATCTCAGAAGTTATAGATTCCTTCTCTATTTTATTAGTTGAAGGACTCTTCATGAGTTCTTCCAGTCTTGTCTTTTTGTCGGCCAGTAGCTTTCCCACATTCTGTTCGTATTCACTTGACATACTTGAAGATTTTATGATTTGTTTAGATTTTAACCTTTGCAAGTTTCTGCAGCTTTTTGAGAAATTGACTCTGATACATCTCGTAAACTTTAGGATTAGTTTGGCAGGTATTGCAAATACATACTTTGTCATAAATCAACCGTGTACCAGTATGGTCTACGGACTCCCGACCCATCCGGGTAACAGATTCCTCACAAATAAAGCACTTCACAGGAGGTATTTGTAAAGATAGATGTGAAGTTTCGGGTGAACTGTTTTTTACGTCTATTTTCTTTTCATCGTTACATTGTATATGCCTAATGCATTTTGACATTTTGGACCAAAATGCATACTCCCCAGAAAAGATTTCTTTCTGACACAAATTACATTTACCGTTATGCTTTACTAGGATCTTTATCCAATCAGGCGGCTTTTCATTCATATAGTTTCCTCATCCTAATCATCTCTTTCGCGATTACCTGAGTTGCATTTTCATCTAAGTTAGAAAATGTTATAATTTCTTCTGGATCTATTTTTTTATCTATCATAAATCGAATAATATAAGGCATATACATTGAACCAAAAATACTCCTTGACGTATGGGTTATGTGTGCAAGTTCCAATAATAATTTCTTGAGCGATAGTCCTCTAGCCAAAATTGGCCCCAAAGCTGGCCAAATCATACTATATTGATGATATTTTATCCCTTTATTATACGATTTTTCAAATAGATTATGTGATAGAATATCTTCGATATATTTTAAAAGGCGCCAGTACCTCTTTTTTCCAATGCGTCCTACAATTAAATCTATTTTTGAAAGTATATCGAGCAGATCTGCCAAATTATCAGGATGTAGTGGTGTACTGACAATACTGGAAAACAAAGCATTAATCATATCCTTTCTTCTTTCTTCGTTTGACATCCCATAACGGGGATCTAAGTAATTAATATCTCCCAATGATAAAAACTTCTTTGCCTGGATAAACGAATTAGAAGAAAAAAAACCATTTATCGAATCTGCGATATCGATCTTATGACTGGGTTCTCTAGTTGATTCATAACCGCCAACTTTCGACTGTGCATTGTTCAATAAAGCTCTTACATCACCCAGACTATTTTTAACTACAGAAATTTTTTCTTGTTTAGTCAAATCCTTCTTCTCTCGCATTAAAACATAATCTAAAAGGATCATCATTAATACTGGACTAACCGAATCGAATTCTATAACACGGCATATCTTAAATAGCCCCTTTATTCTCATATTTTTAGAGTTTGCCGCCATAATGATTGGGACGTTTGACTCCTGCATTATGTCTAATAAGAAATCTATTCCGCCAGTATCCTCTCTGCTAGAAATCCCATCTATTTCGTCTAGAAATAACAGCATTTTTTTTCCGCTTAAACTTTTATTTTGTAGCATTGGAATAATACGGGCTTCCAGTCCAATTCTGCTTCTTGTATCGCTGGCATTCATTTCTATTAAATCGAAGTCAAACTCATGTGCTAGAGCGTGTACTAAAGACGTCTTGCCTGTCCCAGGAGGACCAATTAGAAGTAAAGGCTTACAGCCACTAACCCATGTTGATAACCATCTGATAATTTCTAGACGGCTATCCTCATTTCCAACTAATTGTTTAACGGTTGTCGGTCGATATATTTCGGACCACATAGCATTCATTGATATCTTGAGATTAATTAATAATGATTTTCTTACTACTTTAATATGACATCGATGCTCTTTTGAAAGCGATCAAACAATCCCGACGAATTCAATTGACGGAACCAATATTGATTATAATGCTGTATGGTCAGAAAAAGGAATTCGAGAAATGGTTTTAGCTCAAAATCATCAGGAAGCATTGATAATGCTAGCTTTGCATCTTCTAAGTAGATCCCGCTCTTTTTCATTGTAAGCTCAAAGCCTTTTCGGACTTCACCAGTAGTCATTGAATAGTATAGAGGCCAAGATGGAACTTTTAAAGACTGATTTTTTATGGCGTCCTCTATCTCATTTCCGCAACCAACGCATTCACTTGCCTTTGCCATACCCAAACTAAAGATTTCCGATAGAGGCCTCTGATTTAAGGCCATATTTCTACCAGCTGTTCCCATCACTGCACGATATTTCTTGTAACATTTACTCATGTTCTCATCGTTAATCTCTGTGGGTGTCTTTTTCAATTGAATATCGACAAATTGGCCAATTCTTGCGTCGTTGAAACCCTCCTCAAATGCCTGTAATACAGGATCACCTCCTCGTGCAATATTTTCTCTTGCTAGCTGGAGAATATATGGATTAAGTAATTTATAATCATCGAGATAGTCAAAATCTTCATCCTTATCCATAACTCTATCCATGGGTTCACTAAGATCGATTGCAATAATATGTCCGTCAATAATTGATCTGCTAATTTCATCAGAAATATTTTTTCTTTGATATTTTGAAGCACCCTCGAACAAAGCATAAAGAACTGGGATTGTCATTTTGACAAAATTGGAATCTAGAATCCTAGAAACACGATCTGTGAGCACTTTAACATCAGATAATCTTGATTTTATTTCCACTATTTTTTGTTGATTTAAGAATAGGTCCGAAGAGTGCATCTCCTCTGCAAACTTACTTATTGTATTATATGAATCCACATCAGACATAATCCGATCATTCAATGAATACACCAATCTTTTTACGAATTTAGGAAACTCTTGTTCGGTCCTTTCTTTGTATTTTATAAATTGTTTATACCCTCTTCCTTGGATTATCCTCTGACGAATCATCTGTTTACCTGCACTAGTAGTCAACAAAGCTTCTTTTGCAAATATTAATCCGTCTTTACTGCTCATGACAATACTGGGCTTTTAATTATCTAAGTTATTGTGATTATCAAAAGCATAATACACTTCGGATTCTCCATTTGTAGAGCCATATATCATAATATGATCCTTAGAACTCGAAAAATAAGGTTAACGAGAAGCCATCGCAATACGCTCCTGCTCATTCTTTTTCTTAATAGCGTGACTAGCCATATCATTATTTGCAGCCAGTACGATTTCTTTAGCCAGAGCTTCTTCGATTATTTGGACATTAGAGTAAGTAGATTCCCTTACACCTTCTGCGATGAACCTAAGAGCAAGGTCCACTCTACGTAGTGGCGCAACATCGACTGATACGTGATAAACGACACCTCCATAGACAATTCGAGTAGTATCCTCAGTTGGAGATGCGTTTTCTATTGCCCTTATCAACAATTCAACTGGATTCCTTCCTGTTTCCAGATGGATTATGTCTAGCGCAGTCTGAATGACTTTCAAAAGTCTTGCCTTTTTTCCCCCCATTCTTCCCGTATTTTTTGCGTATCTCTTTCCGAAATGCATCATCTTGTTTGATAGTCTTTC
>JAICSL010000369.1 GCA_025936955.1 Nitrososphaeraceae archaeon | reverse complement strand
TTTATAGCGATTATCTTCACATTTAGTGATTAAACATGATGTTAATCGATGAAAAAAAAATATTCGATGTAATTAATAAACGAAAACCTCGTTCGGTAGCACTTAATGGACCGGAAGGTCTTTTACCAAAAATTCAAGATACTGCAACTAACATCACTAACGTGTTTGGTATATCTGCCTATATTATTGGTGACACGTGTTGGGGATCATGTGACCTCAATACACATGCTGCAGATATGTTGGGTGTAGAAGTTCTGTTTAATATTGGTCATACTATAGCAATGGAAACCTTTGGTAAGAAGGTTGTGATGATTAATGCATATGATGATGTAAGTTTTGATGCCGTAGCAAGAAAATGTGCAGTGGGCTTAAAAGATATGAAATACAAGTCCATATCATTACTTACCGATAGTCAGCATCTTCTTCAAATTGCTTCTGTGAAAAAGATCTTTGAAGAATACAACTATAATATAATTATTGGCAGGGGAAAAGGACAGCTAAACGATGCTCAGGTATTTGGTTGCGAGTTCTATCCTGCATTTGAGATGCAAAAACAAGTTGATGCATATGTTTTTCTTGGTCAGAGTATGTTTCATTCTGCAAGTATCGCAATTTCTACCGAAAAACCAACATATATGCTGGACCCATACTTTGAAGAATATTCCGAGGTCAATGAGTTCGCTAAGCGTCTTCAAAAAAAAACTATACTGTCTGTCTACAAAGCATTGGATGCAGAAAGAATTGGAATTATAATTGGTTTGAAAGAGGGGCAGTTTGCTCAAGTACGAGCACTCGAGTTTAAGAAATTATTTGAACAATTAGGAAAAAAAGTTCAGTTGATTGCATTAACAGAAATTACTGATGATCGCCTAAATATATTTAAGGGAATTGATGCTTTCATTCAAGTTGCCTGTCCAAGAATAGCTTTAGATAATCAATTCAAGAAACTTGTTCTCTCTGTTCCTCAAACATTGGCATTAATAAAGTTGCTCAAAAAAGAACCAATAGATTCCTTTATGAAAGTTCAACATTGGCTCTAAATCTTGAATGTTGATAGATTAATTTCAGTTTTTTAAATGATTTCTATGTGTTTATCTTCATTGTGATTGCTGATAAAAATCAGCGATAATAAGTTAGGATTTACAATTATTGGCTATAATATGAATTTTATTTCGAAGTTTTAGACGTAGTAGTGTATATTGGATTAAGATATTCGTTCAATTTGAATACGGAGCCAGCCTGCCAGTACCACCGTAGATGAAAGATCCCATCTCAAGTCCTGCAAGATCCACCACGTAGACGTGCTAGCATGGTTATGCCGCCTTAGGGTTGCTCCCTCCCGGACCTCGCCCATTTCGACGATTCACAGTCAAGACAGCGCCTTCGCGCAGTTTGCTGCTCATAACCATCCGACACGGCGAGATTTCATGTCAGCAAGGCAAGCAGGTATCTTCCGTCTATGGATTTACCTAGCAGTTACTGATCCTAGCATAAAGCCGATTTCTAGTATGGGGTACGGCTAGCACCCCGATCCTCCCTGTCTCCGCAATTTCTATTGTACATATTCATTATATTTGCTTATCACTTTATTACAAGATGAATTGAGATATGATACAGCATTTTGGCTAGCTAGGAGAAGATTAATCACTTACTGAATCCCCTAATTATATAATACATTTTATAGTAGATTATTGAATTCCATAACTATATTTCTCTTTGAGTTAGGTTATAGACACAAATATTAATTGTTATTATTATTGTTTAAAATTTGTACTGTTCTACAAACCGAACAGATATCTCCTAGGCAATCTTTCTGACAGACTGAACATTTTGTGTATTTATATATTGATGGTAACGTCTTTAGTTTCTCTGAAATTTTCATCATTGAATTATAAGCATTATACTTAATTCCTGCATGGTTATTTTCCATCTTACTAATAAATTCACGAATATCTGTTCTGATGCTCTCGTGCATATAAGGGCATTCTTCTGATTGAAATGGAATTTTCTTT
>JAICSL010000153.1 GCA_025936955.1 Nitrososphaeraceae archaeon | reverse complement strand
ATAGTTTCTATAAAATAACAATAATCATTTTACCGTAAACTTAAATTACCTGAAGACTACTGAGATATGATATCTGGTGCGAGAGTAAGATTTTGGCCACTTACAATATCAGTACTGAGAATATTATGAATAGATAGATAGATGAATATCAACAAAGACGATACCATTATGACGAATCAGGTCCGGAAGAAGAATAGTTATGATGATAGTAATAATTATGACAGTTCATATACAAATGAACTGACAAATATCTACGAAAAAGACATTACTAATGATAGTCAAAAACCTTCAATACAAGACCGAGTTAAATTAGTGTATATAGACGACGAATATGCTGGATTAACCCAAGGCATTTGTGGGACGATTACGAGTATCTCCAGCATAAAAGAAGCCTTTAAACATGATAATAGACAGGAGTATATAATATGGGTAGAATGGGACAATGGTATTAAGCTTGGACTAATAGAAGGAGTAGATAAATATGAGATTATTTCAGAGGGAAAGATAGCACAAATATGTGATTCTATTGATGATAAAGGATCGAATATGATTATAAACTCAACGATAAACAAATAACTTCAAGAATTAAAGAGCAGAAAATATAGTGGATCCGAGTTAATCTGATTTCCAATAAAAAATATGAATGAAATACAAGAATACAATTATCTCAAGATTACACTGTTACTCGATAGGGATTGGTTTGGAAAATATTTACTTATTAACCTGCTAATATTGATTTCTATTTAATTCCCAAAAACTTCCGATAATAAATAATAAAGCCCTTTTTGCAATATCATTACTTAGACGAGTTAAATTAAATAATCAGTCTCTGAATAAGATACTGAGACAAAATAATTACTACGACAACTTTGTTCTCTTCTGAGAGATATTGGATATAAATATATATTTTATGAGCTTCTCATTAGTGTATTCGTAATAAAAGTGATAAAAATATTCTAGATTCCTCACGTAATACCTAGGATATCTACTAAATGAATGGAATTATTGTTATTGTCGTATACAAGACCATTTGATATTACTCTAAATCCATTGTCATGAAGATTTTCATTTCTTCTGTAAACAAATTGGTATTATTACTATTGAGTCGAATTACTTGTTATTGAAAGCATACTGTTACTATATGACATTAGTGATTGTAAAATTATTATGGGATATTTTTGGCATTATAATCTGTTATTGATATTGTTGGTAACGGTGGTATATTTGAAATATCATTTTTGATTTCTGATTTATTAGCCTTCTGCTACTTTGAGCATAACTCATAACTCATACGATAATTTTTTTGCTGCCGCAACCAGTTGAGTTTTCTACTGTAATAGTTAAATTAGCAGTAATAATCAAAGCCAACACAATAAATAGAAATGCGTAGATACAAGTAGTGCTTGTACAATTTTTAGAATTAGTTATAACTGTCATCTAATGTTGCCTTCGTTATTCTATATCTTTAGATACCTGTTTAATCGGATATAATAACATAGTTTTAAAATGGCTATTTTTTATTAGCAAAATATAATCTAATTCGATTGATGTATTATTTTTACCGTCCCATAAGAGTTTCTTATAACCTTATACCGTTCGCCTTATTGGTTTGTGGGTTTGTTTGATCAGATATCTGCATGAATTTTTTTTAGCTTCCGGAAGTTATAATACTCTAGAAATGGTCAGCATTTCATCTATGCATAGAAAGGCTGGCCTGAGCCAGATGGTACTATGTAGCAAAAGATAATATATTTTTTCGCATGTGATGAAAAATCTTATGGAAGGAAAGATGTATAGATTTCATCTTCCTCAGATAATAATCTAGGATCCAACTTATTGCAGCAGGATAGTAGCATAAAAGACGCAATTATTGATTGTTCTCCATATACAAACGGTTTACAGCTAGAGGAATGGTATTTTTGTCTAGGGATGTGCCAGTCTGGTTGGAGGAAAGGAGTGCAGAGTCTAAAGGATCTTTCCTATATTAAAGACAACATTCAAGAGAATAGTTTTGGTGATGATCTTATATTTTCATGTATGATAGGGTAGTTGATTTCCATTCTATCATGCTCCTGCCATACTAATCATTAAATCAGTAATAAACCCTGCAAACAATCCAACAAAAATACCAGCCATCAATATATTGTTTGTAGTTTGTTTTCTTCCTGAATTATACATTAACAATGTAACATATATCAATGCCCCACCAGCAACTGATAGAAATAATATAGAAGCTATCATGGAAACCCATAAGCTACCTATTACTGTGCCTAGGAATGTAGGCCCTCCTCCCACCAATCCTGCCAAAATCAAGAAACGGATCTTTGGTTTCTTTACAAGGCCTGTAAGAGGACTGGCTATTCCAAATCCTTCTGTAGCATTATGAGCACCGAAACCTATTATCAAAAGTACTGCAAGAGAAATTGCACCTGACACATAAGATTGACCTATTGCCAATCCTTCACTAAAATTATGAGCACCAATCCCTATCGCAATCATCATAGCAAGTTTGTATGCATTTACTTCTTGTAATAGATATTGCTGTTGAGGATTCTTATACTGTCGTGCTGCATCATCTGCTACTCTAAAACTTTGTTCTCTTATTTCTGATGACCCTTGTGTTTGAATAAATGGTCTTTTCATGTATTTGTTTTCATACCAAGTTAGTCCCAAGAGACCTATTCCAAGTCCACCAAACATGGCTAGTAGACTAAATGTCGCATCGGCTAGCGAGGATTTACCTGTAACAAAATTACTTGCAGCTTCCTCAGTAGACTCCCAAGCATGGCTAAAGACATCAATTATAAGAAATATCAAAATACCAATTGCAAAGGCGTTAAGAAAACCTTTTTTCTTTGGACTTAAATTCTGAAGTGCAGCTAAAGGTAAACCCAAGAATATAGTAAAACCTGCTATTGATCCTAATAGTAAAAGTTGCCAATAATCCAAAGGTTATTTCTTTCCACTCCTTCGTATGACCAATAATTCTAAATTTTTCGTATAATGTGGATAAATTAAAGCTTGGGCGATAACCATATTAGGTGCTCCTAATTAGGTTGGCCTATTATATATACTAACTGATGTTTTTCATATAATACCCATTGCAGATTTGAATCATAATAAATAGGAATTGCATCTAATTGAAATGCAACTGTTATTATGCTTTAGCGAATTGAACCTGTAGTAAATGTTATTCATATCTCATTACTTGATTCAGAAATTACCTGATATGTTATTCAAATGATCTAATCTACAAACAAAAGATTATTGTTGGCTGTTCTATTTCATCTAATTGGGTGTATTGTCGAGGAACACCATTCAGCTATAGTGTAATCAACATTGTTTATACCTAGGTTCAAATAAATAGTAAAGGCGAGACCAGTAAAATGATGACGATGACGATGTCTTCAACGATCAATGATGCATTTGAAATAATTTGTGATTCATGTCAGTTGGTCACAGGGTCATTGTCTATTGATGAATTTGCTGAACCAGTATCTGGTTTGTATAAAATAATACTCTTATTTTTCTGAATATCAAAACATGGGTAGAGCATAAGGTTGCGTTATTTTAAACATTATCATGCAAAAAGATTGATACCTTTCTTCTATTGCTAGCCATAGAACTCGCATAGTTTAACACGTATCCAGTATAATTTGAAAAGAACAGTCTTAAGAGTCAAAGTATATGTTAAATATATTATAAACTCCTTTGTCTTTTCCTTTTATTATCAATCCCATTCATTCAAAATTCGACTTAGTCGAAAATGTATTGTATTTTTTTCATAGGAAATAGTAAAAGTAAATAACCAATCACCATCTAGATTATCTTTATAGAGGTTACTCAGTTTTGGAGATTGTAAACAAATCAAAGAGAAGAGATACAAAAAAAGAAAAGAAAGAAGAAAAAGGAGAACAACTTTACGTTGGAACGGCTGAGTCAGAACACATAGAAATGTACCTAAAAGCTATATGGTATATTCTTGAGCGAGGAGAAGAAGTCAAAGTCAGCTCCATTGCCAAAACTCTCAATGTAACACAGCCTTCTGTTGTGGGAATGCTTCAAAAGCTAAATAGTGCTAATTTAGTGGAATACAGGAAAGGTAGTCTGGTACAAATGACAACAGAAGGCGAAAGAACAGGAAAGCGAATGATCAGAAATACCCGGTTGCTTGAAGTGTTGATGAAAGATGCGTTAAAAATGGAAATTGATGAAGAGATGGTCTGTGGAATTGAGCATCATATGAAGAATATATTTACAGATGCTATATGTACATTATTGAAACATCCGAGAAAATGCCCTCATAGTCATGATATTCCTCTAGGAAAATGTTGCAAACAACAGAGAGGAACTGGCGGAGAAACTCAATAATATACATTATGATAAAATAGACAATCAGATATCTTCTGTTCTCGAATTTGTTTCTTTTCGGCGCCTAGCTTACTATATAAAGAAATCAATTATTCATGAAATTCATTCTTGTTGTTCATATATCCCTAGCGACAGTGCTATCGATTGTATTCTACCTGAAACGAACCATCACATGACACGAAGCAAATTGCCAAATCACGTGTATCGTATAACCAAACTGGGGTGTATGTGACAGAAAAAGCAATACATAGGTTACCTTTTCGTTGTTCTGGTATTATTTTGTGCCATCTTCCAGAGCGATAGATAGTTGATCTTGCATCCCAATTTTTCATATGCTAATTTGAAGATTGTTCTGAATGAATATTATCAATCCCCTCCTCTTCTTACTCGATAGCCGAGAAATATATGATAGTAATAAACAAATAGAAAAATGATCCTGCTAGTTTATACCACTCTGCATGAGTATGCTATAGTCATGGATAGACTTGGAAATTATACGGAGTATCAAATATTAGATCTGTCAGCAGGCATTAAGTTAAAATGTAAAATTGACTTAGGTATTAAATGAAATGCAAATGGAAGTGTTAGAAACACTATCCAAAAAGAATGCAATTCAGCTGTTTGAGATTCTTGCTAATCGGCAGAACATTCATGAAAACCAATTTACAAAAAAACAATATTATTCTGCGCTTCAGGCACTCAAACGCTCTGCCCTGATAACGCAAACTAAACCATATTCACTGACAACCTTTGGAAGGATTGTGT
>JAICSL010000176.1 GCA_025936955.1 Nitrososphaeraceae archaeon | reverse complement strand
TGGGATGAGAGGAGACAGTGTTACTAGCGGTAGAGTCTGTGGCTATCTCCAGACGTATCAAACCATTTCTACCGATTAAAGAATTAGAGGATTCTTTCTTGCTGTGTGATTCAAATACGTTAGAAACTTTCATAATACTCAATTAAATATTTTGTTTTTTTGTAATGATCATCTGCTTTGTTGATGATCTCTTTCTTTTTAGAGGTTTCTTGTCAAAGAGAACACTGTCAATTATGTGTTTAGCTACACGCTCTATACCAACTGATAATTTGCAACTTACAAATTCAAATGGTTTGACAGTATTGTTTTTGCTTCTTCTGTTACTTGATCCTAATCCTCCTCCTCCTCTAACTAGTTTTGCATCTCGTTCCATTATTGAGAGATCTGCTCCTACATGAGTGGCAAGGTCGATTTTGTTCACTACTAGCAAATCGCATTTTTCAATCCCCAACCCGCCTTTTCTAGGATATTTATCGCCTCCTGCAACGTCAATAATATAAATAAAAAAATCTGCAATTGATGGACTGAAAGTAGTCATCGTATTGTCTCCGCCACTTTCGATGATTATTAGATCCAACGATGGGTCTTTTTGTTCAATCTCATGTATGACCGACAGATTGATTGACGGGTCCTCCCGAATAGCCGTATGTGGACATCCACCTGTTGCAACTGCAATAATCATGTCCTCAGGCATTATTCTAGCTTCTATTGCAAGAGTGCGTTGCAAACGCTTTGCATCCTCCTTTGATATTATATCATTTGAAATTATACAACATCGATAACCTTTTCTATCTAAAATCGGTACCAGTAATTCGATAAGACGAGTCTTTCCTGAACCGACAGGTCCCCCTATTCCTATTCTTGGAATATGGACTTTATTTCCTTTAAGCATTAATGATCTTGATTGGGATTATGTAATAAACATTCTAGAATCTTCACGTTCGTGAATCATTTGAAATATGTCGGTAAGAGGATTTAGTTGCCATATATCAATAATCGATTTTCTAATAACGCTTTCAGAGAATGTATTGACACTCTTACCAATGGCCGCAAGAATTTTCTGACCGTCTAAATGGTGAATTATTCCCATTCTGACTGCAGCCCCTATAATGCTAACGCTATAGGAATACATCATAATTCTAATAGAACTTTTTTTCGGTAGACCTAAACAGGATGCAGCAATTCCAAAACAAACAGGGTAAGTACCAGCTGATTCTCTTGTCTGTATTTTGTACAGAAATCGATCTACAAAATCTCTTTTAATCTCATCTGTTTGTAAAATATTCGATGGGATCATCCTATCTTCCCCAACAGTATTACTCATCTGTAATATACAGTTGAGGATTTGTTGACCAGACCTAGTTGAAGCAATTCTAACTTCTTTAACTAACTTCATAGAATAGTATATCTTGTCGATATCTACTGCTGAGAGGATATTATTGTTGTATACCGCATCCATAGCAATTATGGTAACGATACAATCACATGGGACTATTTGAAAGCATAGCTGTTGTTTTATAAATTTTAAAACATCATTATCATCTTTTATCTTGTTGTATTTCACTAAGGATTCCAGACCAGCAGACATTCCAAACATGCCTGATGGAAAGAAAGAATCTGATAGCTGCATTAGATTAAATTCATAGTTGACATTACTACTTCTTTTTCTTCGTCTTGTTATCGTCAATAAGTTACTCTACACCTTCAATTCATTTGCCGTGGCTCAAAAACAAGATATTCTGTTGTTAATTCTATTCGATCTGATATCTCTTCTAGTAATTTCTGAAAAATCTGAATTTCAGAATCATTATCTATTGGAAAAGATATTTTCCTAGACTTGGAATCAATAGCGATGGGTTTGTGCCTGTTTCCTATTGTATGTCCTATCAATATTAATAACTCCACTAAATCTCTTTTACTCTTAATCTTCTCTTTTATCTTGATTGAAATTACTTTCTCTGGAAACTGTTCTACTAGAATAAACTTGTCAGGACTAGACACGTTTTTTGACGCTGCCATTAATACATCCCAGTGTCGTAACTTTGTCCCTTCATTTAGGATTAATCCAACCTGTGTTCCTTTATCAGTTTTCGTTCTAAACCTACTTCGTTCTGTTTCTAATCGAGAAATTTTTAATCGCTCGCATCTTCCACAAGCATCTAATAATTTAAGTTTTTTTTCTAATGATATGTCCAGAAAAATATTACCCGCTACAGATGGTATAACTAATACACACACTTGGTAGTCACCTGTATCTCTAGAACTAGGATTTTCATAAATCTATTGTTAATTGAATCTGATTTAATTACTATTATTGTTTATTACTGGATTAAATACTCTACATAACTTGAAATTATAGAAAGTATAAAAACACTGGATAGATTCTTTTGACATTTCAAATTACGAATTTATATGGTCTTAGAACGCACGGAAAAGTATTCAAAATGGATAGAAGATTCCTGAAACTTTACCAACAATAAAATTCATTATGGAGCAATTTTAGTTTGCGTCGTAGTAATGATACTGAGTTAAAAAAAAGGTAGTAATGAATTATGAGCTAAGAAAAGAGGCGCCTCATGTTAAGCGTGGGGGGGGGTAATGAAATCTAAAAATAATAAACGAGGAATTACTGGGTTAGTTTTTCTCTAAGTCAATGTGTATGCTCTTTGAGCTCTTGACGAGAGTTAAAGGTTTTATTGCATTCTTCGCACGTAAATGATGCCTGTACATTAGAGGAGGATTCATCAGATTTTTCACCTGTATCTTTATAACCACTTATTATACCGTTCTTTCTTATTCCTTAAAGTATTTAATTGCATCTACATCAGTTATGTTAAATAATCAAGTCTTGTGATTATATAAAATCAGAAACTATTTCATGAGTTAACCATAATTTAAAGTAACAAATTACTGTTGCATCTTTAGATTATGATAAGTCATTAAAGGATAAATTTATGACTGTAAATGAAGGCTCGTCTTTAAACATATTTATTATGACCATTTACATAAGATCAATCAATACAATATCAAAAGCAATGGTAATTCTTTTCATATATATATCGTTTAATTCGAGATTCTCTAACGCAGATACTATATTATGGAAAAGGTATCTCTAGTTTTATTCCATCTATTGCATTTTTTGTATTCGAATCAGAACAACTACTATGCTGGCTTTTACAGTTATTGTCATCGCTTTGTTGATTTGCGTTGTTGTTATCATGTGACTTTGTATTTACTGTAGAGTCTTGATGGCTAGTTATTATAGAATTTAATGTTATTGCATCTATCTGTAAAGACATAGCTTCTTGTAGTGGCAGGATGGCGAATACTGTAGTTATAACTGATGCTAGTGTAAATACAACAGCAGTCATCGTTAAAACTAGGTAGTTCATCCTTTCTATTAGATCAATATGTAAACCTACATATTTGCATTTAGAAAATCTATACTGTTATTAAATTACTATATCAATGTAATATAACAATAATCCTGTATATTGATTTCTTGACTACAAAATGCTATAGCTCTGGAATGGAAAACGTTGAAGTAAAATCTGTAAAAAAAGGAAAATTCAGAAGAACAAATTACCTTATGTAACTAATGCGTGCCTGCTGAAGGTGCGTATAGATATTGAGTAAATAATTAAATATATCAACAATCAGTTCAAAGAATTTTGGCGATATATTTTCATAGAATATTTAGATAAGCGATATCAATGGGATCCTATCTTTAAAGACAGTTAAATTAACAAAGATTATGGGATATGATGTAAGTCTGAAGATTCGGCCTTCGTTCCAGCCTCGACTTTTTTGGTCCTCACAGCTACTCAACAATTTGAATCACTTGATAGCAACAGTTTTATTTTTGAAGATAATCTGTTTCCTACCAATCTTGGCTTTCCTTCTTGATCTTTTCAGTTATCTGTTAAGACTTTAAGTCGTTCTGGTTTCGACGATGCTTATTTTATTGCAGAAATCTTATTTCTTAATGTACAAATAAACGCTTCTCACATGATAGGTGACGTCTATAAGCTATTTCTAAAAAGATAGAACAGAATTCAGTTATTCTTAGATGATTGCCAAATCTTTGAATGGAACCTAAATAAGATAATAATTCTAAATAAGAACAAGAAGATGTATATAATAAATGATGCTCCTTCCTAAAGAAATCGATAAGATGTATGTTTTTATGGCAGCTGAAATTGCTCGTAGAAGACAAAAGAGAGGATTGAAACTTAACTATACAGAAGCAGTAGCACTAATCGCTGATTATATTCTAGAAGGTGCACGTGATGGAGACTCGGTTTCTAATTTGATGAGTTCTGCCAGAAATGTGTTGTCTAAAAATGATGTTTTACCCGGAGTAGCTGCACTTGTGAAAAGAGTGCAAGTAGAGGCGACATTTGATGACGGAACTAAGCTTGTAACTGTACATGATCCTATAGTGTAACCGAATTGATACCGGGTGAATACTTTATCTCTAGGAATCCTATCATAGCTAATGCAGGTAAAAAGATAGCAAAACTAAAAGTAAGCAATACTGGCGATAGGCCGATTCAAATTGGTTCACACACACATTTTTTTGAAGTAAACAAAGCTCTTGCATTTCCAAGAGAAAAGGCTTATGGATTTCATCTTAATAT
>JAICSL010000261.1 GCA_025936955.1 Nitrososphaeraceae archaeon | reverse complement strand
TGAACATTATCTACAGCAATCAACACTTTATTGCCGCCCTTTAGAAGACCTTCTATAAAATTAATGATGTCTGTACTCCTATTTATCTCAGTATCTCCAAAATTATATAGTATTTTATAACCACAATCAAAATAATCACATAGGATTTCCATAAGTATTGTGCTTTTGGAGGTCCCTGATTCGCCTACTATTAGTAGTCGATGTTCTCTTTCTAACTTTATCTTTAGGTTGGCTACAATACTTCGTCTTAATTCCCTTTTCTCTTTTATCGCTTCTAATTTAAATGGAAAGCCATTTCTCCAATCTTTTGAGTCCTGCTCTGTGCTTTTATGCTCTTTAAAATAATCTGTAGGAACTAATGTTAAGCCATAGGTTTGTGCTTCATTAATAACAACGTTAATATCTTTTCCAATAATATTACCGCTTCCACTGACCCCAATTCCAATAACATCGCCTTTGGTATTTTGGATACCAATTGAAGAAGAAGAAGAAACATCATCCATATGACATCATCAATTATATTCCGCTTTGAATGGATTCTACTAACTGTTGTAAATCCTCTAGAATCATTTTGCTAAATGTTGTTAACGGAATAAAAGCAAATACAGCTTCCACTGTATTTGGAAGTAAATCAGTTCCAACGTTACCAATATTTATATCTCTATCAATTTCCAAGACTCAACGATGATAACTAGATAATTATGGTCAGTATTTAACTATGATGACTAACAAAATGTCTAATTATGCAGATCTCACACGTGAGATAAAAATAAAGATTATTTATATTATAACATCATAATGCCAATACCTTTTATTCATCGTGTTTCTACGAATAGATATTGGCATTTTGCTCAAATTGTGGCTCTAAGCTAAGTTCTGGTGACGAAAAGTACTGTCCTAATTGTGGTCAGGACTTGAAAGGTGAAGGAGGAGTAACGTTGCAATCTGAGGAAAGAAGAAGCATAAACATCAGTGGAAGTCAAGGTGATGTAATAGGTGTTGGTTTCACAGGAAATAGTAGCATCATTGGTAAAAATATCGCAGTTGGTTCAGGAACAATAGATATAAGCCAAGAGGAATTAGCAAAAATCCCTGTATCAGAATACGCAAAAGCTTTGGATGATTTTTCTAAATCCATTAATGAACAATTGAAAGGCCGCCAAGTACCAGAAGAGCACATAAAAGAAATAAAGGAGGGTCTAGATGAACTTGCAAAAGAAGTTCAAGATGTCAAACCAGGAGAGCAAGAGCAAGGACAAATAGATTATGCAAAAAAAATAAGCATAGAATCAAAAACCGTTTCTGTAATTCAAAGAGTATTGAATGTTCTACCAGAAGCAGCAGAAACAGCCGCTACCTTTACACCACTAGCTCCATTTAGCAAGTTAATCGGTAAAGGAGTCAGAGAAATTGTCGGTATGATAACAAACAGGAAGAAGTCATAAAGATAACTTTGTAGTAAAACAATACAATACCATCAAATTTTCAAAAGCTAATTATGTGGGCACCATAATTAGCTAATAACATTACAACTTTAGTTCCGTATATATATCAATTTTTATTCATAAACTGGGTTTCCTTCTGAAGTATAACACTTATTTTCTTTCAAATGTCTTTCTCTCAAAACATTCTTGTGATTCTATATATATACCTAAGTTCTTGATAATAACCTTAGCCATACCATGCATCAATACACTTAGCTTTTATATCTATAGATATATCAAAGCACACTATAGCCTCTAGATATAGGATGGCATAAATTTGCAGAAGCTGGAGTCAGATTCTTAAATTATCAAAACCTTGCGGTATACCCTGTATATTTTTTAAGACTGAAAAAATACCATATTTTTTTGTCTTTCCAAGACTTTGCTTTTATGAAAAAGGTATAATCTAAAATGATAATAAACAAACGACTCCTGAAAAAATTTATCCGTTTCATTAGATTAGCATTGAAATATAATAATTGGCATTTTAGATACGCAGCGACATCAATGCTGACCTGTCTGGAGTAGTTCGCAGCATATAATAGGGTTCTATTAGTTTCTATTTAGCTTTTTATCGTTTTCAAACAATTCTATTTGAATATTTTGATTCTTTATCAAAACATGGTAATTATCACAAGACGCTGGCTAAAATGATGAGCGGGGGATATCTTAGGAATCTCATTTGCGGTTGGTGCCCTATGGTCTGTATAACTTAGGAGCTTCCTATTTCAGATCTCAAACCAAGATAAGTCATATAAGGAAATCTCCTTGGTTATACCACTAGATTCAAAAATGAATAGTTAGGGAGCCCGTCGGTCTCCGTGCCGATAGCGGTTGTAAAATAAGGTTCCTATACTAAGAGAACAGTCTACCTTTATAGGTTTTTCGTTTCTGATTATATTCAGATAATCTGAGAAGATTGAAATGTACTCTTCAATCCCTGGTTATATAAAAAGATCGAATTTGAATAGCTTTACAAGTGTAAAATAAACATATGCTCCCGATCTTTGGCTGACCTAACGGTTAGGATCTAGCAAACCAGCAAGAATTGAGATAATTTCCTAGTTTGTCGAAGAAGCCATTGGTTGTATTGAACTTTTATATCCTAGATCCAATTTTGGGAAGCTATGGATTCCTTGATTATTGTACACAGCTACTTTGAGCAATTCTCTATTTTGCATAATTCTGCAAACATGGAGCTTTTGAGTTTATCCATGTCTTCTTTAGTGTATCCAGCAGGAGGCTGAGATAAATCAATGACTTCTCGGCAATCTTGTGTTATTTGTGTCATTTCATTTGATAATGATATCAGGCTTGCTTTGAGTGAACCATCCTGATCTTGCTGCCCCACAGTGGTTTGTCTCTTTGAAAGCCATTCCTTCATTTTAGAATACATATCAGCTTGTTTACTCTCACATTGTTGTGTCTTGTCATCTTGTGCGAATACTAAATTTTGTCCTACAGCCGTAGCTAATGCTATTATTGATAGAATAACCATTGAAGCCATGTATATTTGCATGAAGGATACTGATCAACAACTAACTTAAGGATTCGTGATCACTATTCGCTGCATGCATGACAAATACAGTCATCTGTGGAATACCATTATAGCACTTACTATTTGGTCCATTCCTGTTCCAATTCAATCTAGCATCTGTTTGGCAAACATTAACTACTCAGCTCGACTCCTAGCGTCCACTAAATTGAT
>JAICSL010000127.1 GCA_025936955.1 Nitrososphaeraceae archaeon | reverse complement strand
GGAGTATACCCTAAAAGGAACTAAGTACTATTATGTACTAATTATCGTCTCTATCCATATATTATTTCTATTCTTCTGTAGTTATATCTGATTTTAATATCTCTTCCAACTTTACTTTTATCATTGAATTAATTTTCTGACCGTCTGCTTTTCCTCTGAGAATATCCATACTTCTACCCATCAACATACCAAGTGCTCCCATTTTCTTATCTACAATTATAGACATATTTTCTCTTAAAATATCATCAATTTTTATTTGAAGCTCCTGATCGCTAATTTGCGTTATTCCCAGTACTGCAATAGCTTCATCTGGTGTTTTGGACTCCTTTTTCATTAATTTTTCAAAAATCCAAGTTATTGATTCTTTAGCTATTATGCCAGCATCAAGTTTTTTGAAAATATCAAAAATAATATCGTTATTCAAAGTTGTAATATCTAGCCCACGTCTTTTTAAACCAACTATGTCTTCAGTAAGTTTCGATGCGATGAATGTTGGCTGTATTTTTGTAGACTTCACAATTTCTTGAAATATATCTAGATAATCTGAATCAAAAATCTGCACTGCGAGTTTTTTATTCAAATTGAATTTCTTAGAAAGCGTATCTATAACATCATTCCACGATGCTGGCACATTATTGGCCAGTGAATCAAGTATTGATTTGTTAATTGGAATCGGAGAAATATCTGTCTCAGGATACATTCTAGCTGCACCTGGTCTGGGTCTGCTGTATATCGTTTTCCCTTCTAGAGTTGCTGAACGTGTTTCGGCCGGTACGCCATTCAAAGATGCTTTTAATCTCTGAATTATCGACTCTACAGCGAGTTTAACCTTGTCATTATGACCACCTATAATTATGAAAGCATCATTATTGGTAACTATTTCAAGTCTCTTCTTAACCGTGTCGACCTCATCCTTTGTAATTCCATAATTTGGTAGCTCATCAGAATGGAATATTCCACCGATATCATAGAATCCAACTAACTCGCTCAATTGTTTTCCTATCCGGATATCTGGATATGGTTCAAATCCTAAAATTCCATCGAAACCTTTTATTCTAATTGCTTTGAAAAGATTGTCATTCTCTGCAAATAAAGTTTTTATTATTTTTGAAGATGATTTTTTCATTATGTCTGTTACGTCTTCAATTCTATCTCCAATAGCAATTTCTTCAGGTTTTCGGTCGTGTTTTAGTTTTTGACTAATTAATAGCAAACCATGCTGCCTAAGCATTTCATATTTGATTACTTTAGTTAACTGATCTAATTGCTGTACACCTTTCACTTCTACTATAGCGCCATTGTCTATTGAAATATTAACATCTTGTCTTATGCTGCCAAGACCTCTGACCACCCTTTTGCTTGCTCGCAATAGTCTACCTAAAGTGAGTGCGATCTGCTTCATTTCTTCAGGTTCTCCCTTTATAGGCTCAAGTGCAATTTCTACTAGTGGCACTCCCAACCTATCTAGCCCGTACTCTCTAATTGTGCCATCATCTGAGATAAGTTTTGCAGCATCTTCTTCTAAACAAATAGTTTGTACTCCTATCCTTCTACTATTGACATCAAGGTATCCACCAGTTGCAACAAGCATTGTGCGTTGAAAGCCGCTTGTATTTGAACCGTCAATTACGATTTTACGCATTACGTGCATCTCATCTGCAACCTTGGAGCAAAGAGCAAGAGAAAAAACTAATGCAGCTTCTAGTGCCTCCCTATTAACTTGGTGAGGTGGTTCTTCATCTGCCTCTACTAAACAACTTGCGTCTGGAGCAGAATGATATTTTATTGTTCGCATCTTCTTGAACTCAAATATTGCAGTATTATCATAAACGCCAAGTTCACTTCGTGTTGGTCGTAATCTTCGAATAAATGTCAATCCATACTTTTCAACTTCCTTACATCTACAATTACAGAATAGTTTACTTTTGGTTGCCAACTGTTGATGAATTTCAAATCCGACTTTTAGATTAATTGATGTTGGATCTGTAGCCACTACTACCACTTAACGACTAAATATTTTAAGTATTCCTTATTAAATAGAAATAACTGTGGACGTTTCATTAGCAATGTTTTCTTGCATAATTTTCATTGCAGATGTTGTATCTTTGCTATTTGCAAGAGCCCACATTGCTTTTACTATGGCAGTCTCTGTGATCATGTTTGATAGAGGAATTACTCCGATGTTAAGTAGATCCCTACCTGTATTATAGACGGTCATTCCTATCCTTCCCCAGATACATTGGGATGTCATAAAGACCAGTTTATTTGACTCTATAGCCTGTTGTATTTTCGAAAAACATTCTCTGCTTATGTGTCCAAGACCTGTTCCTTCAATGATGATCGCTTTATAACCAGATATTATGGCATGATCTATTAATTCAGGATCAAAACCAGGATAGTATTTTAACAAAATAACCTTCCTATCAAAAGATGATTTAACAATAAAACTATTACTACCGTTATTATTTCGTTTTTGGAGATTAATATGAGACTGTTGCATCTGCATCTCTAAAGTATCGCCTTTGATTATAGCGATAGGCTTTACGTCTATTGATTTAAAGGCATCACGTCTGCTTGTATGGTTTTTTCTTACTCGAGTTCCTATATGACAGGCAATAATATCATCAGAATAATTAGCATGCATTGTAACAAACACTCCCGAAAATTCAGATTTTATTGCAAATATTGCTGCGCCAATTAGATTCATTGATGCGTCAGAAGAAGGTCTATCAGACGATCTCTGTGCTCCTACCAATATTACAGGTATAGGGAGATTTTGTAAAGCGAAACTGAGTGCAGCAGCAGTATAATGGAGCGTATCAGTCCCGTGTGAAACAATGATTCCTCTATAATTGCCTGACTTTACCTTTTCAGCAACCCTGTTTGCAATTAATGTCCAGTGATCTGGATTTAAATTTTCACTATATTCGTTTAAAAGTACATCTGGATCAATGGATGTATAATTTGCAAGCTCGGGTACTGAAGCATACAATTCGCCCGCAGAAAGAGCCGCATGGACACCTCCTGTTCTATAATCTATTTTGCTTGCAATTGTTCCACCAGTGCTTATGAGTGCAACTTTTGGAAGTAAATCCTTATCCAAATATTTGTCTTCATTTTTTGTAGTAGGCTGAAGGATGTCATCATATTTTCTTGATACTGTTTTCGTTGTTGGTATAACCAGTTCCGTTTGAATTGGTCGCTGTATTACTTTGAGTATATCTTGAATTTTGTGTAATTCAATGCCAATATTGTATCCGCTCTTTAATTTGATAACAAGGTAGTTTTCATCAGTTGACTCGTAACGAGGAATCAATATACCTGTAAATTCATCATCTTTTGTCCTTACATTAATATGGTCTCCTATAGAAACCCTCTTTTCAGAGAGTAATTTCAAAATCTTTCCCCTATATCCTTGATTATGTCTTTCTTTCTTTTCTGACGACAAAAAGTAATTCCCAAAACAAAATATTAATTTTGCTTATATTAACAAATCTAAATAGTTGGAATATCAAAAAATAATAATACTCATAATAATAAAATTATTCATATTATGTAGTTATTATAAATTAAAATAGAATCTTGAAAATATAATGTGATTCTTGATTAATAAATACAAAAAATTACTATGGCAACCATACACTCACAGTAGTTGCGTCTGTGTACTAGAAAATCAGTGCAATACATATTTTCTCAAAAGAAGGTGATTCATTTATTCTAACTAAATAATATAATGAATGAGATCAACAAGAACTGTATAGTTAATACGATCCTGATACGATTATAATACATTAGATTTATTGTGTCAAACGGTTAAAGAATTCCTATTTGATTCTCTGACAAACAATAATAAACGGAAGTCATAAGGTTTCTTCGAAATATGTGTATTATACCGGGTGTATATTTAGGAGAATTTATATCAATTTTGCTAGTAGAAATCACCAAAATAAATAATCCATTTCACCGAATTAATACTAGTTAATAATAAATATGACTGTTCAGCTATCATTGTTCCGGTCATAAAATTACAAAAGTACTCTCGTTCTCTATCTGCCGTTTCTCTTCTGATCCAAAACAAAACAAAAAGACGATAACCAGATTTAATTAAATCTCTGAATAATGATGTTATTACCCATTATGATTAAAAACTGGAAAAAAGAATTATTGAGTTAAAGAAACTTCTATATAAACGTCATCTGGTATCTTTAGTCTCATTAATTGTCTAATAGATCTATCATCAGCACCTAGATCTATGACGCGCCTGTGTATTCGGAGTTCATACTTGTCATAAGTGTTTGTCCCCTGTCCACAAGGTGACTTTCTCGTAACAACTTTCATCTTTTTGGTAGGAAGAGGATGCGGTCCCTTCAATTTAATACCATTTTTCTCCCCAATTCCTTTAATCTCTGAGCATACCCCTTCGAGAGTAGAAAGATTAGTGCTTGTAAGTTTTATTCGTGCTTCCTGCGGCATTATTATTCACTTATTTTTTAGTCGGGTCGTATTTTTCTGTAATTGCTCTAACTACACCTGCTGCAATGGTAGTGCCCATGTCTCTTAAAGCAAATCTTCCAATTTCTGGAAATTCCTTGAATGTTTCGATAGCCAACGGTCTGACTGGCTTAATCCTTACAACTGCAGCGTCACCGGTTTTCAAAAATTTAGGCTTTTCTTCTACTACTCCTCCAGTCTTTGAGTCAATTTTGGCAACAAATTCCGAAAGTGTAGCAGCAACTTGGGCGGTGTGTGCGTGTAGTACTGGTGTATATCCGGGGGCCATTGCGGTAGGATGATGAATTACTATAATCTGTGCCTCGAATTCTTTGACCACAGTCGGCGGACTGCTAGCAGCGCCAATCATGTCTCCACGCTTTATTGATTTTTTGTCAACACCTCTGAGGTTAAAACCTATATTGTCTCCAGCTTCAGCAGAATCCATCTGTGTATGATGAGTCTCGATACTCTTGACTTCACCATTGACACCAGATGGCATTACGACTACCTTGTCGTTAGTCTTAACTATGCCAGTCTCAACTCTGCCAACTGGTACTGTACCGACACCAGTTATGGAATAGACATCTTGTACCGGGATCCTTAAAGGCTTTCCAATCGGTTTTTCAGGCGCTTCAAACATATCTAGAGCTTCCAGAAGAGTAGGTCCCTTGTACCAGGGCATATTTTCAGATTTCTTAATTAGATTGTCACCTTTCCATCCAGATACTGGAATGAATTGAACTTTGCTAGTGTTATACCCGACAAGTTTCAACATTTTTTCGGCTATTTCCTTAACTTCTTTATATCTCGCCTCTGAATAGCCTGAGTCATCCATTTTATTCAAGGCTACTATCATTTGGCTGACTCCAAGGGTTCTTGCCAAAAATGCATGCTCCCTAGCTTGACCGCCAGGTTCAGTTGCTGCTTCTGTCTCACCTGGCTTGACTGAAATTACCAAGACCGATGCATCAGCCTCGGAAGCGCCGGTGATCATGTTCTTTATAAAGTCTCTATGCCCTGGTGCGTCAATTAATGTGTAAAAGAACTTTGAAGTTTCAAATTTTTGAAAGGCCAAGTCGATCGTGATACCTCTATCCCTT
>JAICSL010000134.1 GCA_025936955.1 Nitrososphaeraceae archaeon | reverse complement strand
TTATTTCTCTCCGTTTCTGTTATGTGGTATTGAGATGAAGATCTATTTTTTTCCTATATTATCTTGCATTCTTGTGCTAATAGCGGATCCTGACTTATCGCGTTATTTATATTATTCAATTGATTGGGATATGAATTTTTTTTACATATACATATAATTGCTTAATCGGTGAAAGTATTCGTAATTAGATGAAAGTGTCTCTTGCTAGATATCTAAATTGCAAACAAAACTCTAGATGTATCGATAATGAATCCTGAAAAACATATCATAGCATAACTGCTACTCATATGGAAGTTGTAAAAAATGAACTAAAAGGAGTAATATTTGTATATAAATAATAATCATGACTACTAAATTAGTCCAAAATGTATCTAAACAGAAAAATCAAGTTCAATGAACTAACATATCACGTTACATCAAAAATTTTAAAGCAATTTCATAAATAAACAGCAAAAGCTGATTTTTAAGATATTCAATCGAACTCAAACAACAAGTTATTTATTTATAGTGACTGGAAAATACGATGAAACCAGTGAGAAGGTGCTTGTGTATCATACCATACCTATGAGATAATCAGATTGGTAATTAAATATTTTATTTAATCTAAATCAATAATATTATAATAACATACTAGTACTGTTACTGATTCGTGAACCTTTTCCATTCTACCCGTAATAACCTTCTTATTATGAAAAGTTGAATTGTGAGCATATAGATTGAATTTAAATTTTTTATCTAGGAGAAAATTGGAGGATGTAGCTGGCAAGGTTTGCAAAGTTTTGATCCCTGTCAACGAGAAATGTTACAAGGGCCAAGGCAAATCTATCGCGATTTGCACACTAGGAAGTATGGAATTACTATTTGAGATTTCTAAATCAAAAGATATCATGGATCGGATTTTAATTGCAGGAAGGTTGCTTTCAGAAAACAAAGGAATAGATGCAATTATTCGATTCACAATAAAAAATCCCGAATTGAATTATCTGATATTATGTGGAAAAGAAGTGAGAGGTCATAATGCAGGACAGGCAATTTTGGCTCTTCATCGAAATGGTGTGAACGATAAAGGCATTATCGTTAGAGCTATTGGACCCTCTCCATTTTTGAAGAGTTCTAAAGAGGAAATTGAGTTATTCCGAAAACAGGTCATAACTTTCGATTTAATAGGGATAGATAATATTCAAGAAATAAAAACCTCGTTAAGCTCTATGACAAAAGACGATCCTACATTTTCCAAATTTAATTATCATAAGTAAATGATCATATATTGTAATCTGTGCAAGTGTTACTCTCATAATTCTTTACTTAGGAATACTTTGATATTATCACCCACGAGATTCGCGTTTATAATTTTTCGACCACTTTCTGATCGCTTATCTATCTTTATCCTTGCTTTTTTTCCAACTTGACTATTAAGTATAAATTCGTCTTCGCAATAAACATTGATGGACTTCCCCACAGCTTCCTCATCTACTAGAATGAGTATAGCTGAGCCCGATTCACTTATTTTTGAATGAATTTCTTTACCAAATACAGGGGTTTTAACTTCTATATCAATCTTGATCCCCAATATTTTTTCTAATTCTGATACAGTAGATCCTCCTTTTCCAATTATTCGAGGCGCTACATCTTTACTTACTTTCACCAGTACTCTGTTATTTGATATTATTTTAATTTCTGCATTCGGATCAAACCTCCTTATTGTATCCATAATTTTAGATTCAGCCAATTTTTTGAGTCTACTGTCTTCTTGTATCTCCTTCGTAAGTTCAACAATTGGAACTACAATATTTTCTTCGCCATATGTGTAAATTTCGTATTCTATTCTTTCACTCTCAAAGTCACGAACTTCCAACAACGGTCTTGCTAAATCTGCTTCAGTCATTCCACTTGGAACTCTGACCGTCAATAATATATCGTAAATTTTCTGAATACTCCCGTCCTTAACAAATATTATCGTATCTAAAATATGAGGGATCATTCCCAGTTCTACCCGTCCAATAAATCTTTGAATTGCATCAAGTGGACTGCTAGCATGTACTACTCCTACCATACCAACTCCAGCTAAGCGCATATCGCAGAAAACATGAAAATCTTTTGCTCTTCTCACCTCATCAAAAATTGTATACTCTGGACGGACTAATAGCAGAATATCAACAGCTTTTTCGAAACTTCCTTCTAATGGTCCATATTGTGTTACTTCTCTGGGGACCTGCAGGTCTCTGGGTGATTCAAAAGTCTTAACTATCTTACCTTTTTGAACATAATATTCCGCAAGGCTACTCGCTAGAGTGCTTTTGCCTGAACCAGGTGCGCCTGAAATAATTATACCTTCTGCTTTGTCTGACAATCTTTCCATAAGTTTTTCGGTGGGATTATAGTCGGATAACGAAAGTTTCACAATCGGTCTTACTATGGTAATTTCTAGATGGTCTGAAAATGGAGATCTAGTGATAGCAATTCGATACTTTTCATACTGAATTACTGTTGCTCCATTTCTACTAATCTCTACAGTCCCCTTACCTGTTACCCTAGATGCTTCGGAAATCTCATCGATGATGTTTGTGAGTTCATGATACGTAATCTTTTCTTCATTCAGTTTTACAAGTTCTGCTTTGCCGGGTTTTCCTCTTTTTGCTATAGGATGCAAGCCTTCCTTTAGATGAACACTCATTGTATTCTCGTCAAAGAATTTTTCAAACTCTAAATTTGTCGTCTTTGTAGGAGCTTTTATATGTAAAGATTTTATCCCTTGTGCTTCAGCTACGAGAGCTTGAACATAATCTGCAGTAATAAGGGTAGCTCCTTCTTGCATTGCAACATCTTTTATTATTGCATCAATTCTTCCATGCTTTGCTAGGCGGATATCTTCTAAATTCGGTCTTTGACCTACAAATCGAAGATTAATGTTCCTTTTTGAGCATTTTTCTCTGATTTTCCTTAGTTCACTTAACCCAGCAAACCCAGATTCTTTATTGGTAGAGGCCTGAGACTGTAATTCGTCCAAAACTGCTAAAGGAATTATAATCTCGCTATTGTTTTTAATATTGTATAATTCAAGCATTTTTGTAATTTCGCCATCAATTATTATACTAGTATCTAGTACAAACTTTTCATTTTCCAATTGCTTAAGTTATATTAGGCGCTTAAAGTATTTTTATGACATCTTATTACTTATTTTATGATATTATATTATGATTGATATTGTGTTTTGGTTTCGGATATTCAACTCACCAAATTGTAGATTCCAATACAATTCATCCATTCAGAAATCAACATTTCTATGGGGTATTGTCCTCCCATATAACATTCATAAAATAGCCGTGGTTTCAATTTATTGCGGGACCCAGATTAAGCTAGCAAATTTCCATTGCACGATGATATGAGATATGCAGCAGTTTTATATGATGTTGCGGGCTAATTGCTGGAGCTATGCGAAAAGACTTTGACTCATTAGTAGAACATACAAATGAAGAGTTATATTTATCTCAAAGAGCGCTTAAAATCCATGAGACAGAATTTTGATCTGCCATGGGTAAAAGAAGGTTTGCTTGCGTTGAGCGCCAAAAACTTTCCGTTTTAACTTAGGATATGGATAATATACTCTAATTATTCAGGATTTTTGTCTCCGTGATGCTTCAAAGTTCCTTTCGTTATAAAGCCCTAGGTGGGATTTGGACCCACGACCTAAGGTTTACGAAACCTTCGCTCTGCCAGGCTGAGCTACTAGGGCAGATAAACTGTAAGAAAATTTTCTGATTTATAGTTTATTATTTAGTCCTTCATTTGTTTATTGTCCGATGCTATTGGGTGAATAAAAAGGCAACATCTCCTGTATTGAATACTACTTGAGTATTCTATATTATCATATTCATAAATTGACAATAAGGTATTTGACCTAACCGTATTCTATGATTTCTACATCCAGTCCATAATTTGGGTGTCTTATGTCCAAGGTTTACTTATTAAGTCCTAAATATTTGGACAAAACAAAATGCAGCTGAAATATAGGTTGGAACATAATTAATATTACAATCACTTATAGTCACTCCTAATGAAGATCTCTGTTTCTGGAGTAAGAGGAATTTATGGATCTGATCTTAACCTTAAATCAGTTGGCAAATTTTCTCGGATATTTGCTTGCTCTGCGATTAAATCAGGACGAAAATGTGTGATAGGCAGAGATACTCGTCCGTCAGGACGAATATTAGCACAAACAGTTATAGCTGCCCTATTAGAACAGGGAATTGATGTATATGATCTTGGTATTGCTCCAACTCCTATGGTATTTAGGGAGGCAAGAAAATTTGATGCAGGCCTGATTATAACAGCATCACATAATCCAATGGATTGGAATGGAATTAAGTTTATAATAGACGGAAGAGGCATTTTTGAAAATGAGTTAGACTTGATGCTAAAGGAAAGTCTGTCAGTTGCTGACAACTTTGGTACCTCATCAAACTTAGTTTCAAATTACATAAATGAAGTCAGCGACTTGATAGCACATACACAATCCACCGAATCCATGCGTTTAGGGCTCGACCCAGGAGGAGGCGCAGCATGTAAATATGTTGATCAGTTATTTAAAAAACTCGGACACAAATTTTTTGATGTCAATAATGTCTATGGGATCTCTTCACGGGATCCTGATCCAGCAGCAACTAACTTGGATGAATTGCGTATGATGGTAATAAAGAATCAACTCGACTTTGGTTTTGCATTTGATTTGGATGGAGATCGTGTAGTAGTAATTGATAACATGGGAAAAAAATTGAATCCAGATGTTACACTCTTAATTTGTCTTGCAAGTGCAGTTAGCATCGGTTTAAAAAAATTTGTGACAAGTATTGATACTAGTATATCTGTTGAGAAATACATAAGGAAGCACAGTTGCTCTCTATTTTATTCAAAAGTTGGTGAAGCAAATGTTGTCAATAAAATATTAGAGGTAGGTGCTGACGCTGGTGGTGAAGGAAGCAGTGCTGGTTTTATTATGCCAAGATTTAATATGTGTAGGGATGGTTTTTTGGCTAGTGCCATAATCTCCTCCTTAGATAAAAAACTAATAGATGAGTGTTTATGGCTGGCTTCTCAATACACACAGATTAGATCAAAGTTGCCCATGGATTCTGCTCTCCATTCAAAGATAATGGATAGGTTAACTGATTCATTTAAGAAAGAGTTTTCAGAAGTTTTGACAATTGATGGTATCAAAGTAGTGATAGATGAAGATTCATGGGTACTTATTAGACCATCCAATACTGAACATGTTATCAGGATTTCAGTTGAATCAAAACCAGAAAATGCACATTCTTTGTATAAACAAGTAAATGAAAAGGTTATGTTATTGTATGACCAACTTAGATGAAAAGGAATTTATCCGCCTCGTTGCTTCTAAACTTAAGAATGATTTAGTTGATATTGGGAAGGACGATGTTGTTTTTCTCTCTTTAAAAAAAATTAAAAAAACACTGACTAAGGCTAATCTCATTCTTAAATGTGATATGCTTG
>JAICSL010000389.1 GCA_025936955.1 Nitrososphaeraceae archaeon | reverse complement strand
TATTTGAGAACTAAAGCCTATTCCTTCTCCATTTCTTTGAGGTTACTTTGGATCTATATCATCATTCTATCTAGATATACCCACAAATTCAGGGAGATTATTATACATCTCTAGATAATACATACCTTTATCGGTTATCATAAAAGTGCGGTTTTTTTCCCCATGTTTTATCAATTCATTTTGCAAAAGAAGAGGTACGTATTCTTTGAGCTGTTTATAGGATAGAAATGCTTTGTACATTATTTTTGAACTTGACATACTACTATCAGCCATAATAGTCTCTAACATGTAGGCAATAATTTCGACTTTGCTGCGGTGCTTCATATTCTATTCATTTAGACTTTATACTTTGCTTTTCAATTCTGATTCTTTTTTATCTGATGAAGCTAAGGGGCAAGAGACGCACATTCAGAGTTAATGACATAATTAAGAATGTCTATGTTAGTTGGTGGGAACGCAATGCCACGAGCAATGAACCAGTACGGTAAGCAATGATAATGGGATGACCTTTGGGGCCTAAATGATGGCATATATTCTATTCTTTTCTTTATGATACGATGGCTAACAAGACCTCTAAACATGTATTAGGATAGTTGACGTATTATCATATAGCGGTCTTCGAGTAATGAAGAACGCATACTGTAAAAAAGCATCTGGCCCTCTATGCTTTTGGGTATAGTGTGATATGCTATTCAATGCTTTTTTACAGTATTTTAAACTTAACACACAACTCCAAATAGACATATTATAATATACTTCCAAATCCTGTTACCATATGAAATATTATGTATATCATTGCATGCGCTACATCATCGGTATGATTAAGTCTATTAACGATATTGCATATTATACAGATAATGAGTGTGGAAAGGAAGAATCCACTAAAGCGCGATCAAGCTCTAAATGATGCGACGAGTGGACAGATAGGAGACGAACCTAGATCTGTATCAGAAGAACAGACAAGAGATTTAAAAAATGAGCGTATGAATACTGCTCGTAAAATGTCTAGGGACATACAATAACGAACAAGCAAATTTCAATAGTTTTTGGAGGCTCCTTATTGTTATTATTGCCGCTGCTCTCTGCATATCGTCATTGTTCATGTTTTATGAAATTTTTGCCAAGTATTCGTCGGTTTTCTTTTGCTGTAAATTAGTCTGCCGTTATAGTCCTTGCCCACTTCAATTTGTTTTGGACTAATAATCTCTGTTGAAGCTTCTTCTTCTACTACTGCTACTATCGCGACCGTAACTGCTCCTGCTGTATCCTTCTCTATTTCCAAAAGTTGTTCGTCGTGGAGGAGGAGGACTATCATTTTCATGCCCCGGATGTGATCTTATATGAGACCAGTATTCCGAATTTGTGATCGCATTTTTGCAAATGGCACAGTTTGCATAACCACATTTATGGTATCCTATGAAGTTTGGATGAATCGTTACGTTGCACTTGTCACATTTATTATTGTCTTTCATTTTTAATTAATCGAGTTTATTCGATGCTTTGGCCGCTGCTGCTAGTAGTGGTACTTTCTAATTTCCTCATCTCATTTTGTAGGAATTGCTTGTACTTCTTTTTCTCATCTTCAGTCATTTTGTCAAAATTTGAACTCAATGTTGAGCCTATAGTAGATAGTCTATCTATAAGATCCATCGCCATAAATTTTCCTACATTACCTAT
>JAICSL010000361.1 GCA_025936955.1 Nitrososphaeraceae archaeon | reverse complement strand
TTCCTTTATAGGCAATTTCTGGACGAATAATGTCTGTCATGAGGTATAAAGATATTCATAAGTTTATAATAACTAAAATATAATACTGATTATTACTTTTTGAGATTATTTGCGTAATTTTAAGATAATTTATATCCTTCTCACACAATTTTTAATAAAGAAAATTATTCAAAACGTTAATAATATTTACAATTGATACCATGCTAGCTGTTGGGCCAACACTTTCAATTGTATACATGGCATGCTAATGGACAATCAAACAGCACTACACGTCTAACAAGCACTTTCCGTTCAGGCATTAGAAGCTAAAAAATTACATCGATGGATTTGAATTCGGATTAACTGATTGTAAAAGTAAGGAATATGATGCAGGTAAAGGGCGGCATCGATTTCTTAGTAGGATATGAGACAGGTTATACTCATGGAGCAAAGTGCCATTTAAAACTAACTTTTTTTAACTTTCTTTGATATTCAAATTCTGATCTCCAATTACGTTACTAGATAATCAATCGAACTTCACTCGATTATATATCTCAATGCTATTATGCCTGTGGAAGTAAACAATCAATGTATCTGTTGTATTGTTTTTGTACAATGAATGTTATTTAGTCACCGTAGTGGTGGTGACAGGAATAAGCAGATACAAAAATAATAGTTATACACCGCCATCGGCAGCAATGTTAATTGTTTACTTATATGGTAAATTACTGATCAATTCTTATTATGTATTGGAGGTTGGATACGCATCTCGGTATACGGTGATTGAATAACGACTGTATTAGTGTAATATTATATTTGTTTATTTATATAATTTTCTACTTTTCTACTTTTACGACCAGTATTAAAACACTAGTAACACTATATTTGAGTTTCTTGAAATGAAATAAAAGAATTTGCCTGTCTGTGAACCGGTTTTACTGCAATAGCAATCTATATCTGTTCTCAAGTACTAGTCAGTCTAAGACACATTTCCCTATTGACATTAGTTTCTCAATCTGGATGTACTCTAGAATCACGCCAAGAAATAAATAAAAAACATATTATAATACAATGGGTTTGATGCTTTCAAGTTCAAATAACTCTATTTCTGATATGAATTATGATTATCTTTTGCTCACCTTAATACTTGTTGATAATTGAAAAACAATCATTGCAAATGCAGCATAACACATAGTTAGATTGTACTTCGAACGATTTCCACATGAGTTAATATGATTAGAGGAGTCTATTGGTTAGGACTAGGCAGTTACTTTATTCAGTTTTGAATTATTTACAGATCATTACTGATTACTCTGTACGAGTCTTATCGTATTTAATACATTAATCCGTAAGGCAAACATCAAAATCTAAAATGTACATTTCAATGAATTTGCGTTATTGGGCTTGCTTTTTAGGATATACAGAAGTATCACTTATATCTTATAATTTTTAGTGAGGTTATATAGTATTGATTTAAAACTAATTAATGGTTATATGACGTGATCTATGAACGTTGGAAGAAGATATTTCTCTAAATGAGTCATTAAACTTGGATTCTATTGAGGAATTTGGGCCGGCCACAAAAAGTCGATTGGAGGAATCTGGCTTCAAATCAATTAAAGATTTGGTAGTTAGAGGACCAGTAGATCTTTCAGAAACAACAGGCATGGAAATGAATAGATGTGTATCTCTGTGCAACAAGGCAAGAGTTAGACTGGAAGATCTAGGAATTATTGATAAAAGCTTTATAACAGCTACGAAGCTTTATGACAAGAGAAAGAATGAAGAACGAATTTCGACCGGCTCCAAAAACCTAGATGATCTTTTTGGTGGAGGGTTGGAGAAAAGGGCAATTACAGAACTGTATGGAGAGTATGGAACAGGCAAGACCCAAATATGTCATACCATTTGTGTAACAGTACAGCAGAGGAAATTCAAAGGCAGATTAGATGGTAAAGCGCTTTATATTGATACAGAAAATACTTTTAGACCTGAAAGGATAGTGTCAATTTCGCAAGCAAGAAACCTAGATCCTAAAAATGCCCTTGAGAACATCATAGTTGCAAAAGCATACAATAGTGCCCATCAAGAATTGATTATAGAGGAATCTGGTCCTATTATTGATTCTTACAACGTGAAATTACTAATA
>JAICSL010000266.1 GCA_025936955.1 Nitrososphaeraceae archaeon | reverse complement strand
ATGGAAAAAATCTTTTCCAATGTCGGCGAGAAGGAAATTACACGAGCTATAGCAACAATGTTCCATGAGACAATGATGGAGTATACAGATTCTGATGTAATAGTCATTGGTGCTGGGCCGTCTGGCCTAACATCAGGCAGAGAGCTAGCGAAGATGGGTATAAAGACGCTTATTGTTGAACAAAATAACTATCTTGGAGGTGGATATTGGGTAGGAGGCTATATGATGAACCCTGTAACTGTAAGAGAACCAGCTCAAAAAATTTGGGATGAATTGAGTGTCCCTTATCGCAAAATTAGTGAAGGATTATATGCAACATGGGGACCTCATGCGTGTTCAAAACTCATAGCTGCAGCTTGTGATGCAGGTGTTAGGTTTTTACAATTGACAAAGTTTGATGATTTAGTCTTAAAAGACAAACGAGTAAAAGGCGTAGTAGTTAACTGGATGCCTGTCTCTGCATTACCGCGTAACGTTACTTGTGTGGATCCGATAGCTCTAGAAAGTAAACTTGTAATTGATGCATCAGGCCATGACTCTGTCGCTGTAAAGCGTTTAAAGGAACGAGGTTACGTCAACTGGAAGGGCATGGATCCTATGTGGGTTGAAGGGAGCGAGGATGCAGTAGTAGATTATACAGGTGAAGTATTTCCTGGTCTAATAGTGTCCGGGATGGCTGCAACAGAGACACATGGCTTGCCTCGAATGGGACCAACATTTGGTTCAATGTTGTTATCTGGTAAGAAGGCCGCAAAAATAGCTTTGGCAAAAATCAAAGAATTACCTAATCCGCCCCAGATAAAAGTAAAATAAAAAAATGTTCTTTTTTCTTTTTTTATAGTTTCAATATGCAATCAAAATTTATATCCAACTTGATAATATCTTAGATCTCAGTCTGTTGTATAAGGCTCGTTTTGTAGTCAATTTGGTTATATTAAAACTTGTTTTAGCTCATTTTTGATCACTACATATTTAGTGACATTTTCATTAGATTAACCCTGGTTTAGAATATTAAAGAGAAAATAAAGAAAATATGAGGAAAAATCTAACCTTTGTTATTTTGGTTTCTGTAATCAAATTTTTCATCAACTGGAAAACCATCTTCATCGGATTCCTTCTCCTCTTCCCCAATCTACTTTATCTTTTCTTGAATACCTTTTCTAGTGAATAAAGTGTATTCAAGTGTCATCGTTCCAGTCTTACTTCTTGCTTCATAAATCGCACTCGATATTTACTCTGAAAGATCCCTCTCTTGTAATCTTCCACCATACTGCTCTCTCTTCATCTTCATGAATGTATCGGCTCATTTATTTCCCTTCTTCTTTCTTACAATCAAAACAATTTCACCTTTTATGATTTCCTAACTCCGATCAAGTTTATCACCTTACTTTAGTTTCCACTGCTTGCAGATCAACATGAGTATCTTGTCAGTATTGAAACTTCTAAGGAATTCTTTCAATGCCGCCTGAATATTTATCTGAAAAGTTCCTGTCTCTAAATTTAAAGTGATACTTCTTTTTTATTAAATCAGTCTTACCTTGCAAGGGGAGTTTTTTTATTATTATAACAGATTAGTTACTCTTGATAAAACTATGGTTTTTAAATTTAAATGATAATTCCCAGATTCAAAAGATAGAGGAATAAAAATAAAATTTATCTTTGGCTGGCTGACCTTACGGACCTTGGCAATGTCAGTTTTTGATAATATTCTCTAATATTACATGAATTTCAGAAAGGAAGATAGTTAACTGATCAATTATGGTTAGCACAATTTTTAATCAGAGAACATGGTATTGATATAAGCAGTTAGCCTGTCTCTCAAGTCTATAACCATCATCCTTTTTTCTCCGTCAACATTGGTTTGCAATAAAATATCTAATCCTTCTACAAGGTATTTAATATTGGTCAAGGTCAGGACGGTTTGGGCGTCTTTTTCTTCCTGTTCATTTCTTCCATTTTTCATTCTCGCTCAACTCACAATTATTGGTAAGTCCTTAATTCTTATACTTTTGTTGTGGCTTTTGACTATTGAGATCTTAGAAGACGATCAATCATAGAATTTAAAAAACCCGAAGTAAAAGAAAGACAAGAAAAGATAAGTATCATTGGCACAAAGATAATAATTCCTAGATGTTGTATACTTCTCTTTTGATCCTCCTATGATTAATAATATCAAAAAGTGTGACAAGTTTCGTTGTTGTTATTAGTGAGTAGGGAAATAGAGCATCAATCAACCAAAGATTATCATCTCAGGAGCACTGTTAGCATATGTGTTAATATTAGCAAATAATGACTCTTTCCTAAGCTAGTCCTCTACGATAGTACTTAAGTATCTGTATTGGACGTTAATTGTGCGAAATTCGTAAATGGGTATGCAATTGCCTAATTGGCTGCTTCATCTTTGCCTTCGATCTTGAGCATGGCTTCAACTGGAAAGAACTATTGAGTTAAATAAGTAATCATAGCTAAAGAATACATATATTTTGATTATTGATGCTCAAGATTATATCTTTGTGATTCTTTATAATCCGCTTTGTATATTTAACGGTCTATGATGGTATTAAACACCATTTACAACCAATGTTTATATATATCATTAGGGTTATTAATAATATAAAAATGATAGACAATAAAAATAAAGATGACAACACTAGCAGCAAGTCAACAGATATGCCAAGCATATATGATACGACTAATGAAAATTTTACTAAGATTGTAAATGAAATGGCTAAGGCTCAGCCTCAATACTCTCAGTCAATATCTAATCTACAACTTGACTATATCCAAACAACAAAAAATGTTATTCAAAATACAATTTCAGCTCAAAAGCAATTAGCAGGTAGCAGCAACTGGAGCGTTCCAATAATAGTACCATATACAGAACAATTCACGAAACAATCAAATGAAATCACAAATAATACAATCAGAGCAGTTGGCATCAATAACCAGCTTACTATTAATGCATTAGATGCAGCAAGAGAAAATTTGAAGATTTATAATAGAACAGTCGACGCTGTGACAGAATTTAGTACCAATGTATTTAGGGCTTGGAATTCATTCTTCTCTGTGCAACAGCAGCAATTCTTCAGGTAGTAGAACCTTTTTT
>JAICSL010000228.1 GCA_025936955.1 Nitrososphaeraceae archaeon | reverse complement strand
TATCTTGCATAGAAACTAATAATCCTGACCATATCAATCTGTAGATATATTCCTAGTCATTGGTTTCAGATAATTGATTATATCTGACCAATGTTTTAATCTATTAGATCTTTTATCTTGGCTACCCTATTAAACCGATTAACCACAGCCCGATGAATTTTTATCCCGTTTCCTTTTCTTACAATTAGATCATGTGAAATAGAAAGCACACGATGATGTTCGACGTCACACCTGATGCTAACAAAGCCAATGTTGTTCTCAGTTATTACTAATGATGGAATCCGAAATCCAGATGGCTTTATTATATGCCTATACTCCATCCAATCAAACGAACCAGACATAGAAGCAGTAGAATCTGTATATTTCGAAATTTTATTAATAACCTCATATAATTTGGTAACACCATGTTTAGTTTTTATTTTTCTTGAGACCGGCAACGAATTCTCATACCAACCTATTCGTAGAGATTTAGTAGATGATATGAGCTGACTGAATCTACCAAGAATTTCATTAATGAGAAGATCTTTGGAAAAGCTGGTGGTTTTCAATGCACTGCTCGTCAGTTGTGTTATTGGCAATCGAAGATCTATTTCTTTATGATCTTTTTGTTTTTGAAGTTCAAACTGTGCATCAACTGTAAATCCGTAATGAACATCACCGGACAAAATGATGCAGTGACTTGGTGCAATCTCCTTTATAAGAAGCGTAAGAAAGCGTATGAATCCTTCTTCGTTTGCCGCCCATGTCTCTAAATCCCATTTGTAGACTGATGATTTTCTAGCTAAATATTCTTGTATCTTTTCTGCAAGTTCGAAACCAAATACAGGAGTTTGAGAAACAAGGATAATAGGAGAACCTCTTTTGAATTGAGCTTTGCCAAGTAAATCTAAAAGAGATGAGGATCCTTCTTCGTTTAGCAAAAGTGGGGGTCCTTTATCACTATCAAACTCGCGTTGCGTTCGACAGTCTAAAAAAACAGTTCTCGGATTGGTGGGAGCGTAAAACGACCAGTGATGATAATTCCAAAGAAATTCTTCAAAATTTTTTCTTTCGTCGACACTTGTCTTTCCTTTCTTAGCAAAATATCCAGTAAGCATGCTAACAAATTGGTCGTTATATATAGCGGGATCATTCCCCCATCCTTGAAAAGACCAAAATGCAGCCAAGCCATTTGTGATAATTTGTTTCCCACAATCGCTTTCATTAACTGCTTGATGTGATTCTCTCGTAATATTCCAGTCATCTGTTATTTCATGGTCATCAAAAATCATATAAGTAGGAATGTTTGCAAGGACTCTGCGTACAGCAGGTAATACATTCTTGGCGTTTTCGAGCTGACTTATTTCTGCTTGATAATGCTTTTGCATGTTACTTGGAATCGTCTTGATATCTGGATAAGATTCAGGCCAATTTTCTATATTCCAAGTTATCAAATAAGTTGCAACAAATTCTCCGAAAGATAGCAAGTGATTACTTGCACTCTCTGAGGTAAATTTGGCATGCTCTCTTACTATCTTCTGTCGTTGCCCTATTCCCAGGTCAGTTAGCTTTTGAGTTATACCATTAACAGTTTCTTCCCAGCCTAGCAACCTTATACCAAAACGGGTAAGATGTTGGATGAGAGGTCCGGCCACGTCATCAGCATAAATCTGATCGCCTGTGAGAAAAAGTGAACTTGGGCGCTTGCTTAAATCATGAATTGAATGCGATATTAAATCATCTGCTATGGCAAGGCAGTCTTTACCATTTCCATGTAACTTTCGGCATGAACCATGCAAAATATTCAACGAATTATTTCTTTCACCTTGGAGATAGAAAGAAGGAAGTGTAACAAAGTTATTATCTTTGGCCGAATTACCGTGCTTATCTTTCACATTATTTTGTTCATAGACAATACTGCTTTTCCCACTTAAAAGACCAAGATCATTGAGACGTACAGAACTCTTTGTATATTTCCCGTCATCCTTTTTGTTCACGAAGGAAAGTTCTATATCATATGCCAAGAGAATATCAGTAGGAAAAGTGAATTTACCGGTTGAAGCAGAATAGCTATTTCGATCATCTTTCTCAATAGGTTTGGCTATTACTAGTGCAACGAATAAGGAGTCTCCAAATTGAAGTGCGGAGGTAGTTCCTAACCCAATTGGTTTTGTCTGTTCGTCCTTTTCAACACTACTTTCTACATTTTTTTTCAAGTTCTGTTTTTTATTTAACTTTAAATCAGCATCTCGAAATATCATAACTTTGATATCTGTAGGTCTGCTACAGGCTAACCAAATGCATACCTGCTCAGGCTCTGATCGACGCAGAATTGGTCCTGCAAGTAATATTGGTAACTGCTTATTTTCGACCATCATTATCCTTTTCTGACAGGCAAGTATTATTCAAACTTTCAGATAAATAAGATATTATTATTAATTGCTATTGAAAGGGTCTTTATCCCTTAATATTAGAATAGCGTAACATGCGACTTAAGTAGTCCTCGGTGGATTGATTGATTGGTTAATTGATTGTTCAATTAATTGACTAAAACGGAACACATTTGAATCATTCACAGGTAATGATCCATGGCTTGATAGATGATTTTAATTTTTTCATATTATTTTATCGAGTTACTGTTTGATCACATGTTTAGCTTTGTTAATTTCCTTTGCATAGTTATAATTGATTTGGATCTTATAATACATATTACTAATCTCATATTTGTTAAGCTATTTACTTTCTCAAAACGGTATTATTGATTGACGAAAAGAATTTTTTAAATTAAATGATTTTTTTAAAAAAGATTTCTTTTTGTTGTTGTTAATAGTGAGAATAAAAAATCTTCAAGTAACGCATAAAACATTTGAAATTTATTAATTGTAATACCAATGACCAGAAAAATAGAAAACACATAAACCAAATAGGAGGATACGATAAAAAACAAAAGGAAGGAAAAGAAATAACCAAATAAAAATATTATACAGTTAGTTAATATGTTAATTTTACAGGATTCAATTCAATTTAACGAGTTCAAAAAAAGTAAAAATAAATAAATGAAAATATTAGATAGATAAATTACTGTGGAATTGGAAGCCCTCCGGCTGTGGTCCCAGTAACGTTTACACTAGAATATTTTGTAGCAGAGGATGTATTAGTTGTGTTCGGCGCTAAATCAGGTTGTGGATTGCAGGTTAATTTAGCGGTTATTTTGTTCTGTCCTTCATTGATAACAGTATACTTGGAAGTAAGTTTGTAATTCCATTTGGAGTAATCATTTGCGCCACTAGGACCAGTTGCTGAAGCATTTTGATAAGGCTTTTTGCTGTTAACAATAATTCCAACAAAACAATCTGACGCACTGTCATCAGATGATGTTCCTGAAATATCTAGGTTGCTTCCGGCAGGAACCGACTGATTCTTAGAGGGCGTTATTATCTTTACAGCCAATGTCTTTGAATTCTGTGCAGCAGGTACCTGAGCGTACACGTTGCCAACGATCGCAGAATTTATCCAAAGCAAGGATAGCACTAAGCCACAAATAAAGGTTAAAGCTATTTTATTAAATTTCAACTATCTAAACTTCAGCCTAGATAGGGTATAAAAGGATATTTGATTACATTAATTATACAATTAGATAAAAACGGATTATAGATTCGGAAGGCG
>JAICSL010000183.1 GCA_025936955.1 Nitrososphaeraceae archaeon | reverse complement strand
CTTGTACTTTTGAATCCAGTTCCAGATAGAAACGTGGCTTATTTTTGCTATTTTTAAAAATGATAATGCTTTGGAGGTGTTTCTAAATGATAAACCTAAAAAGTACAAATGTAATCCATAACCGATGATGTTTGGTGGTGTTCTATTTCTAGTATACATATGATATGTGGTTGTTTTAAAGCTATAGATTTTTCCTTAAGTTAACAGAGCCTTCTGGATAATGCTTTTTTTATAAGAAGATTGAAGATAATGATGATTTCATTTTAGTGGTCTGCATGCTGTATATCAAGTACCGTCGCCTATAGAAATAGCATGTTATTAATACTTAGTACCCGGAAAAGTCAATAGTATTACTATGGATGAATAACAGAACTAAATCTGACATATCTGATGCATCTAACATATCCAAAAAAAGTAATTATGATAAAGAACCTAATTATAATGCTACAACCGTTAGAACTACGTCAGATATCTCAGATATGTCAGTTAAGAATCAGAAAGAACAAAGCATATTTTCTATGATCTATTATACTTAACGAAGACTCTGAACTACATAAAGTACAGAGGAAATTTCAAATAGAGTCGCTTTAACCACCTTGGTTACTAGATTGAGCTTGTCCTATGCCTTGTTGGCTATTTTGTTTATTTTGTTGTGCTTGAGTTATTGATTGAGTCTTGACATTGTTGTTGTTATTGTTATGATTATTGTTTGTACTGCCGTGACTACCACCACCGTTACCATCAGCATTTGAGGCAAACACACTGTTTGATGATGTAATAAAAGTAAAACCTGTCAATATTATTGGTGAGATAATACTTACTATCAAAATTGGTTTTTGATTCATACTCTATATATCTCATCTAGTACTTATTTTATAGATATTGGAAATGAATAGCAGAGTTAGAACATATAAATCTCTTGCATAAGAGTAAACAGCTATATGATAACTGATACATCAGTTCCTGGCCTTTCTTTGCTTTCATACTATAGTTATTTAAAAAGCCATTGCTTTTTAAATCATTTATTGGTCTTACAGTACAAGAATTTGATGAGATTCACGATAAAGCGATGATAAAAGATATAACGAAAATGATATACAACGTCTATCTAAAAGAACATATCGAAAAAGAGACATTGGTGCTGTAGACAGGCATTTCAAATTTTATACAAGAGAAAGGTTTCTTATGTTTGTGGTTTAATATCGTCTTTACATTACTTACACTTTGACCGACTTTCTCTTTGATTTGGATGAGTAACATATGTAGAGACGTACAAAAGATTGAAGGTTTGATTAGAACTTTTTGTCAATTCCACAGAAAATATATAAAATAACAAAGAGACTCTGAACTCCTGAAGAGGTAGAGAAATATTTTGGATTTCTTGCTTTTATAGATTCCACAGAACACCTGATACCAAGACCTGTTGATAATGAAAGACACAAGCGATACTTTTCAGGTAAGAAGAAAAGGTATATCATAAAGACCCAACTTATAGTTAACAACCAAGACATCATCATCCATAAATTGAGATATAAGAAGGAAGAAGGATTGTCTATGATGTATATAAAAAGGATCATCCTATGGTTCCAAAAGAAGTTGTTAATGTAGTTGATCTAGGATACCTTGGCATAGAAAAGGATTTTCCTGCATAACAAAAATCATCCACACCTATTAGAAAGAAGAGAAATCAAGAACTATCTGCAGAAGAAAAAGAGTATAACAAAAATCATTCCACAAAGGATAATGATAAAGCACACTATTTGTCAATTTAAAAGATATAGGGTAATGAGAGATATATTCAGAAATACTCGATACGAAAAATGTCTACGATGGGGTTGTTCCATTGGACAAGAAAGGTGAAGCAGAAGTTGATCTACCTAATTGGTTTGATGTTTTAAATAAGGAGTATCGTTATCAGCTTACTGTCATGGGTGCTCCTGGGCCAACTATCTACATTGCAAAGGAAATACCTGAAACTAGAACAGACTATACTAATCTCGATGACAAGAGCATCCAGCATCATAGCAGTTTTAGGATCGCAGACGGTATTACAGGCATGCGAGTATCCTTACAGGTAACCGGCATACGTAAGGATCCTTGAACTAATGCTCACCGAATTAAGGTTGAGGAAGATAAGTCTGATAAGGAACGTGGCTATTATATACATCCAGATCTTTATGATCAACCGGAAAATATGAGAATAAGTATTTTGTATTTTCCGAAAGAAATGAAAACCCCACTCACGACTAAGATTAAATGAACGGGATGAATACCTTCCCATTTAAATATGGACTAGGAAAAAGTGTATCGATAAAAAGCCGACATAGGTTCCTCATATGTCCTCACTTAATTAGTTGACTATGTGAGATGATTGTTCATGCATGGTTCAAATGAGTATGGACTCTGATTGTGCGTCCGGAAATTTAGTCAATAACACTTCACAAATAACAAAAGCTTTAGACACATCTCCAAACACAGCAAAAAGAACAATGACAGAATCCAAAGGCCTTGGAATTATATATTGAATAATAAAGTTAAAAGACACGTTCTCATTGTTTTTTACTGACGAATTCAAATCCTTACGAAATGGCTTTTCTGTTGATATAGAACACGAAGATGACAGACATAAAATGCTGCAAGAAAAAATGCCCCATACTACTCTATTATACAGTACTTATAATAATGATAAGGAAAATTCATTTGGAGTCTGTGTCTTTTGTACCGTTTTCTATTTATCTACAGATCTAACGGTATATTATTGTTTTTTATTAGAAATTTTGAATATCATTGTAAATAAAACACAAAATATAAATATATCAAAGTTATATAATGCTTAAACTAATGTATAATCAACATATAGTAATTACATCCATATCGTGGATGTTAGTCTCTATCATGCTTATTGTAAGTACAATTCAAATTTCAAATGCATTACCGGCGTCAGGAGGAGGGCCTCACAAAGTTTGTGCACCACCACCAGGCAGTTATGGTCCTTTCGACTGTCTTTTATGTGAAACAACCGGTGGTGACCATCCTACATATTCAAATTGTGAAAAATGTACAGGAGACCTTGATCATTGTGTACCTACCACTGATACCCCTACCCAAGGTAAACCCGTACCTACGGGTAACCCCATATTTCAAGGTAATCATCTTCCAACAAACGGTGGAATTTTTCAAAATATGCCATCAAATCCAGGAACCTCCGGTGGGAATAGCCACGGCAACATAAACGGTGGAGTTTTCCAAAAAGCTCCATTAAATCCATGAATCTGGAGGGAATAATAGTATATACAGTAAATAATCTCTACATACTCGACATCTCTTTTTTCTATCTTTAAAATCTTGCCAATTTCCTTATCCTTTATGCTCTGTTTCCTATAAAGCGAATGATCGATGATTATATATCAGAACAACTTGAGTTGATAAAATGATGATAATAGATGACCTTAAAAGCGTATGGTATACATTAGATCTCTCGCATAATTAGAATAAACAGATATATGATCAGTGGTTCATCACTATCTTGTTCTTTCATTGCTCTCGTATGACAGTTATCCAAAAAACCATTGCTCTAAATCGTTCACAGGCTTGACAATGCATGCGTTAGATGATATTTACGATAAAGACATGACAAAAAGATATGTCAAACATGAGATACAACGGTTATCCAAAAGAAATATCGAAAAAGAGACATAGGTGCTATAGACAGACCTTTCACACTGGATACAAGAGATAGATTTCTTATGCTTTTAGTGTACTACCGTCTTTACATAACTTACACATTAGCGGGCTTTCTATTTGACCTTGGTAATCAGAGTAACATCTGTAGAGATATACAAAAGATAGAAAGTTTAATAAGAAAATGCGTACAAAATCTACAGAAATTATATAACAAAACAAAGAGGCTTCGAACCGCTGAAGAGGTAGAAAAATATTTTCCAGGTTTCCTTGCTTTTATAGATTCTACCGAACAACAGATACCAAGACCTATTGACAATAGAGGACGCAAGGTATTCTATTCAGGCAAGAAGAAAAGACATACTGTAAAGACACAGTTTATGGTTAACAACCGTGGTTTTATTATCCATAAATCAAATTACAAGAAAGGAAGAAGACATGACTATATGTCGAATATATAAAGAGAATCATCCTAGTACTCCTAAAAAGGTTGTTAATGTATTTGACCTTGGATACCTTCCTTGGCGTAGAAAAGGATTTCCCAGAACGGCCATCATCCACACCTATAATAGAAATAAGAGAAATTTGGAACTATCACAAGAAGAAAAAAGGTATAACAAAAATCATTCTAGAATGCGAATAGTTGTAGAGCACACTATTTGCAGATTGAAAAAGTACAGGATAATGAGTAATATTTTTAGAAATAGGTTAAGAAAGTACAATAGAATATCGGATATAGTTACAGGCTTAGTAAATTATAGAATATTAAATCAACAGAACTAGAAATCCATATACAATGCAGAAGGAATAATCCCGATTATTTCTAATTATGCAAGAGAT
>JAICSL010000180.1 GCA_025936955.1 Nitrososphaeraceae archaeon | reverse complement strand
TGGGCAATGGATTTCCTATAGCATCTATTGTTGGCAAGAAAGAAATCATGCAACAGCTAGCTCCAAGTGGCAAAGTATACCAAGCTAGTACCTTTGCTGGAAACCCAATTTCTGTTTCGGCAAGCATCGCAACAATTGAAACGTTGATACAATTAAAAAACGAAATATATCCGAGAATTGCTAGAACGTGTGACCGTATAGTTGATGGGGTAAGGGATGCATTAGAAGAATGCGGATTAAAATATACATTGAACTCTATTAGTTCAATGTATCAATTATTCTTCACTTCTGAGAAAGTAAAAGATGCTACCAGTGCAAAAAAATCTAATATCGTATTATTTAGAAAATTTTACGATGAACTATTGAAGAATGGCATTTTTATACCCCCATCACAATTTGAGACTTGTTTTGTCTCCTATTCCCACAGTGAAGATGACGTGGATAAAACTATTGAATGCTACAGTGATGCATTACATATGGTAAAAGAAATATCATGAAGTTAAGAGCCGGAACAAGAGGAAGTAGACTTGCTATTGCTCAAACACAAATTGTATTAGGTGGATTAAGAAAATCAAATCCAGCTAGGAATTTCGAAATAGTTACAATTAATACGAAAGGCGACACTGATAAGAGACCTCTGTTTACGATAGATGAAAAAGGAATCTTTGAACGAGAGATAAATGAAGCTGTAATTAGCGGTGGTGTTGATTTTGCTGTTCATAGTTTAAAAGATATTCCTTCGAATCTCTCGAACGAATTGATTATTGCATGTATTCCAAAACGCGCTAAACCAAATGACGTTTTGGTTAGTCAAAAAAATTTGAAAATAAGAGATCTACCAATAGACTCGATAGTAGGTACAAGCAGTTTGAGGCGAGCTATACAGGTTTTAAGAAAACGACCAGATTTAAACGTAAAGCCGATTCGAGGCAACGTGGAAACAAGAGTTAAGAAATCAATAATAGGGGAATATGATGCAGTAATTCTTGCCGAGGCTGGTCTAATAAGACTCGGAATGAATGATGTTATAACTGAACGATTTAACATCAGAGATTTTGTGCCAGCTGCAGGTCAGGGTGCAATTGGTATTGTATGCAGAAAAGACAACCATAAACTAATTACCCTTTTAAAGAGTATAGAAGATCCTCAATCTAGGGCAGAAGTTGATGCAGAACGTGCGCTACTAACAAAAATTGAAGGTGGTTGCAGATTTCCTGTAGGTATTGTTGCTATTACTAGTGCTGATAAATGTAATATTATATTATATGCGAATGTGTTTTCTGCAGATGGTTCAAGGTTTATAAAATTAAAAAAAACTGGAAATGTGAATGATCCAACTAGACTTGGAACAAAAATGGCAAATTTACTTATTAAAAAAGATGTCACTAAACTATCCCAAGGATGGCACGATGCTGTTGAGGAATGGAACAAAAAACTATGAGAATTGGCAAAGTTTTTATATGTGGAGCTGGTTCTGGTGATCCAAAATTAATTACTGTTAAAGCTTTAGAACTTTTAAAGAGCTGTGATATTGTACTTTATGATAGGCTTGTTAGTAAAGAAATTATCAATCAAATTCCTGCTACCTCTGAAAAGATTTATGTTGGCAGAGCAGTTGGCGAGTCTACAATACATCAGGACAGTACTAATGATCTGATGGTAAAGTATGCTAGAAAGGGTAGAAATGTATTACGACTGAAGGGGGGAGATCCTTTTATTTTTGGTAGAGGAGGAGAAGAAGCTGAATATTTATTTCAACACGACATAAAATTCGAAATTATTCCTGGGGTCACATCTGCGATTGGTTGCGCTGTATATGCTGGAATTCCTTTAACACACAGAAAGTTTGCATCTTCTGTAGCTATTGTTACCGGTCACGAAGACAAAGAAAAGAACGAACCAATTGTAAAATGGGATAAATTAGTAAAGGCAGTGGACACGATAGTGATCATGATGGGAATTGGACAGATAGAAGAGATTTCGTTTAATTTAATAAAAGCTGGTCTAGCCAAAGAAACCGAGGTGGCAGTTATTGAAAACGGTACTACCAAAGGACAACGAATAGTCAAAGGATCATTGGAAAATATTGTCTATGAAATCAAAAAAGCAGAAATTAAGCCTCCTGCAATTATTATAATTGGAAAAGTTGTTTCTTTACAAGAAAATCTCGCTTGGTTCAATAAATGATTTTAGTTGTTTCGAAGTTTAGATAATAGAATACTTGCAATAACTAGAAAGGATTGTGATGCTAGAGAGTTCTCACAACTTGTAAGCTCAGAAGGTGGTAAAACCATTGCACTACCTACAATTGATATTATACCAAAAGAACCAAAAGTTATTGAAGAGTTACTTGAAAGTATAAACGAAAAAAACTATGATTACTGTGTATTTATGAGCTCACAAGCTGTCATTGTTTTATTTGAACTTGCAGATAAAATAAATAAAACTGAACAGATTATTCATACATTAAATTCTAGGAATGTTATCGCAATTGGACCAAAAACCAGAGATAGTTTGATACATAATAGAATAAATGTCAAGTTTATACCAGAAAATTATTCCTCGAAAGGACTTTATGAACTGTTTTCAAAAATGGATCTTGTAAATAAAAGAATCATTATTCCCAGAAGCAGTACCTTAAATGAATTTACAAGCAAATTTCTTTCGAATCTAGAAATAGATATTGATCAGATATTTCTTTATACGATAAGAACCGCTAAACCAACTGATGTTTGGAAAGATTTTGTCTTACTGCTAGAACAAGCAAAGATAGATGCTATTATTTTTACAAGTGCGTCATCGGTGCGCGCCTTCCTAGAAATCATGAAAAACCTTCAATCTATATTTTTATTGAAAAGGGTCAAGTCTGTAATATCCATTGGTCCATTAACTTCAAAAGAATTAAGAAGACGGAGTATTTCTTATTATGAATCTAAAGAACATACCATTAAGGGTACATTTGAGCTCGCAAAGTCTCTTTTGTATTAGAAGCAAATAATTTTGATAGAATGCTATGTAGTTATTGGATAGTAGAAATGAGTGATGGTAAGGTGGTTTCTACTATTGTAGAAACTTGTTGAGACTACAATAACTTTATACTAGAAGAATATACACATGACCTTTGATTTGAATGATACGTTTATTATAAAATCTTTAGAATTCAAAATCTATATATAAAACATAACGCCGTTATGGATTATATGAATAAAGAAGAAATGAACATGGATTACAGTAAATATGACTTTAAAGACTCTACAGAGCTATATGTATATTTAAGTAAAAAAGGTCTTTCTAGAGGTACCGTTGAGGAGATCAGTAAGCTAAAAGGTGAACCTGACTGGATGAAACGATTTAGACTAAGATCATATGATGTTTTTATGAGTAAACCAATGCCTCAGTGGGGCGGTGATATGTCAAAGATTGATTTTCAGAATATCTATTATTATGCGAAGGCTTCTGAGAAACAGGGTAAAAGTTGGGATGATGTTCCAGAATCTGTAAGAAACACTTTTGAGAAACTTGGAATTCCAGAAGCAGAGAGAAAGTTTCTTGCAGGAGTAGGCGCGCAGTACGAATCCGAAGTTGTCTATCATAATTTAAGAGAAGATCTGCAAAAACAAGGAGTAATATTTACTGATACAGATTCGGCGGTCAGAGAGTATCCTGAAATAATGAAGAAACACTTTGGTAAGGTTATTCCACCAGAAGATAACAAATTTGCAGCATTGAATAGTGCTGTGTGGTCTGGTGGATCGTTTATTTATGTTCCACCAAATGTAAAAGTTGAACTTCCATTACAAGCATATTTTAGGATTAATGCTGAAAATATTGGTCAATTTGAAAGAACACTTATAATTGCTGATGAAGATGCCGAGGTTCACTATATAGAAGGGTGTACCGCACCAGTTTATACTACCGAATCTTTGCATTCTGCCGTGGTAGAATTAATTGCAAAGAAAGGTGCGAAAATTAGATATACTACGATTCAGAACTGGAGTAAGGATGTATATAACTTAGTTACGAAGAGAGCTTATGCCTATGAAAATGCAACTGTTGAATGGATTGATGGAAATATTGGTAGTAAATTGACTATGAAGTATCCTGGTGTTTATATGCTAGGAAAAAATGCTCATGCGGAGGTAGTGTCAATTGCTTTTGCAGGATCTGGGCAACATCAAGATGCAGGTGCAAAGGCGGTTCATTTAGCTCCAAATACGACCTCTAGAATTACAAGTAAATCAGTTAGTAAGGACTCTGGCAGAACAACATATAGAGGTTTATTGCATGTTGCAAAAGGTGCTACAGGTGTAAAGTCAAATGTTAGATGTGATGCGTTGTTATTAGACGAGAATTCTAGAACAGATACATATCCCTATGTAGAGGTAAATGAAGAGGACGCAACAATCTCACATGAAGCCACCGTTGGTAAGATTGGCGAAGATCAAATCTTTTATCTGATGAGTAGAGGATTTTCAGAATCTGATGCATTATCATTAATAGTTGGTGGATTTATGGAACCATTCACAAAAGAACTGCCGATGGAATATGCAGTAGAGCTAAACAGACTTGTAAAGCTCGAGATGGAAG
>JAICSL010000159.1 GCA_025936955.1 Nitrososphaeraceae archaeon | reverse complement strand
TGAAGATATTATTAGATTGAAATATTTTTTGCTAAAATATGACATCATCAATATGTAGATATTTTTGATCACAAATTATAGGTGAATGACAGCTACCTTTGAAGTCATCGATTAATGACAAACTATTTGGATATAATCAGTAATTAGTATAGTGATTAAAAAGGATACTACACCTAAAGATAAATTGAAAATTCGTTAACTAATTAATACTAATTCAAACTCCTTATCAATAAATCCAAGCGTGAATATCATAAAGCATAATTGAAAGTCTTATTGATACACAATAACAATACAAATTGTTTTAACTTCATAAAATCAATATAGTACTTGTAGTTTATATGAGGTTTAATTGCCAAAGCGCAAAGTAAAGGAAGAAAAACCAGGAAAAAAAATAGGAAAAAAACAACTTTTAATACCTCCAATTGCAGCAGGCGCAGCTACTTTGGCTGGTTTGCTCATAATGCAGCTTTTTCCTCATCCTCCAATAAGCGGTATTTGTCTAAATGGGCATGATAGTGGTACATTTAATGTTTATCCCAGAATTCAGATAATTGTAGACGGACATTCAAAGTTACTACCAGATAATGTGGGTAAACAACCAAAAGACGGAAGGGAATGCATTCATCTAATACACACCGATGGAATCGGCAATGTGCTTCATATAGAATATGTAAGACCAATTCGACTGACCGTAGAAGACTTTATGAAAATATATGCATATGATAATAAGACAATAACAGTGATTGATAATTCTACAGGGATTCGACAAACCCTACAACTTAAAAACTACGATATTGATTATTCATACTTCTCTGAAAAGGGAGAATTTACAAAAGTACAAAAGCCTTCAGGAATACCTCCATTTACCAATAATTTAGTTGCACGAATAGAACTAGTTTCCAAATAAGTATAAATAGAGAAGGTTTTTTCCTGTTGATTTGACCTCATTTGACAAATAAAACTGCGGTCATTATCCGTGGAGACGGTACTGGACCAGAATTAGTAGAAACGATGATTAAGGTTTTGAAAATATGTAATACAGAAGTAGAATTAATTCTCTGTGATGCTGGATCCGACTGGTGGAAAAAATCTGGAGGCAATTCATACATTTCTTCAGAGGTTTGGAAGTTACTTGAAGATAGTAATGCGTGTTTTAAAGGACCAACAACTACTATTCCAGATCCATATGCTCCCCGTAGCGTTGCAGTAAGTATAAGGCAAAAATTTGAATTATATGCTAACATTAGACCAATTAAGACATATAAAAATGCCGAAAGACAATTAGAGTTCATCTGCGTTCGCGAAGCTACTGAAGGAATGTATGCAGGAATAGAGTTTAAAACCAGCGAAGATTCAGCTATTGCAATTCGTAAAATAACCAGAAAGGGGTGTGAAAGAATTGCCAAAAGAGGATTTCAACTTTCAAATGATAAAGGATTTAAGAAAGTTTTTGCCATTACTAAAAGAAACATTTTAAAAGAAACTGATGGAATTTTTTGGAGAGCGATAGAAGAATGTCAAAAAGAGTTCAAAGATATAAGTGTTGAGGAATATTATATCGATAATATGACTCAGCAACTTGTTAAGAATCCAGAGAGATTCAACAAAAGCGTATTGCTTAGCACTAATTTATTCATGGATATTGTCTCTGAATGTGCATCAGCATATGTTGGTTCGATAGGAAATATATATTCTGCCAATTATGGAGAAGACTATGCAATGTTTGAGCCAGCACATGGAAGTGCTCCGAAATATGTTGGGCAGAATAAAGTAAATCCTGTTGCTACGATTTTATCAGGCGCATGGATGGTCGAATACCTAGGAGAAAAACACATTTCAGACGCAATCTTTAAAGCTACAGAAGACGTCGTGAATGAGAACAGATTTGTTACCTATGATCTAGGCGGCATTGCTACGATGTCTCAGATGGCAGAACAAATAGCAACAAGGTCTGCCAAACTATTGAAAAAGTAATTATAATAAAAATTATTTAAAATGTATCTCCACTACTGAGAGAGTTTCATAAAATATTTTCCTCTCTTTTATGGTTTTTTTTTCTAAATTCATTTCAACCAATAAATCGTCTAGTTTAGATTGATTTGATAGAGTTGAGAGTACTATTAAGATTCTACCATTTCTGTCTAATAGTCCAACAGTAGATTTTAAGAAATGTAATGTTGTTTCTATACCAGAAGGACCACCGTATACTGCAGAGTCATTATTTTTGTTCTCCTGATCATATGGAAGATAAGGAGGATTACTTACAATCAAGTCAAATTTGATATGAATTGCAGATGCTGCATCACAACAAATAATCTTAACATTCTTTGGTAGAGTATACTTGCAATATCTTAACGATTGGAAAAAAATATCAGTACAAACAACAATATTGAAGTGTTCACAAAGGACACGGGCGATGATACCTGAACCCACACCAATCTCCAAAGCTGACCTGCCATTGTATTGTTCGGCAGTTTCAGATAGCAGAAAACTGTCGTCAGACGGTATATACATTTCTATTTATATTTCAATGACAATTAATAGGCCATAAACATTAGATATAATGTAACTTCACTATTGATAGCAGAGTATCTCTCATAATTATTGAGGTAAAGATTGATTAGCAACATCAGATAAGCTTTCGCCTATAGAATCATGATCGGTTTGAGTAACTCGATATTTAGAGCTCATATCATCTCTTCAATTTTTCGAGCTAGATAATTTTATCAATTCTTCTACTTTTAACTCATCTATTCTCATATTGCAGGAAGGGAGAGTAATTCCAAATTTCTTTGCCACTACTGATGCTTTCTTATTTCTCTGAGAAAAAAGAATGTTCAGATTTCTTATCGTGTTATATGTTATTCTTGTATGTTTTGGAATTAATTGTATTACTGTAGATGTGACAGCTGGTTCAGGATCGAATGATTTGTTATGTACTGTGAATAAAGATTTTATAGTAAAACAGTGTTGAATAATAACTGTAATTGCACGGTAGTTCTTTTGTCCTGGAGAAGACTGCAATTTATCAGCAAATTCTTTCTGTATCATAATTATGGCCCTATTAAATTTCTGTAATGATAACCATTGAAATGCTTCTTTACTTCTAGAATAAGGAAGATTTGATACAAAAACATCAAATGGAATAGAATACAGTTTAAAAAGATCTAAATTCATCAATTTCAGATTGGAAAAAGAAGAAAGTAGTTTCTTTGTTTTTTCAAATAATATATCGTCAACTTCAAATGAGATTACTGTTCTGGCATATTTACAAAGTTCATTTGTTAAAACACCAGTACCTGTTCCTGCTTCACAAACGATCTCGGTTTTTTTTATTTGAGCTGCTTCTATTATTTTAGCAAGAATTTTGGGATCTTTGAGAATGTGCTGTCCAAAAGATCTCCTCTTAGACCATTTCATTTTCTGACAAAAAGATTCATTCTAGATTGGCCAGATACCTCTTCAATGATTCTTTTTGAAATGAGTTTTGAAGGCTCCCTTAATCCAACTCTATTCTGGATATCTGCAAAAGATTCGAATTTTTTTTTGTCCCGCTCTTTAATAATAGTCCTCATATATGTTTTTCCTACGCCTGGAATCAACTCTAAAGCATGAATTCTAGGCGTAATTGGTTGTGCCATATTAATATAATCAATAAATCGTCTTTCATTTGCAGATACTATTTTTTCTATAATGCTCAGCAGTTCATTTTTTGCAGACTGGGATATGTCGTTATATTCTAATCTACCAAGAACGCTGAGCACCTTATCACGACCATCGCGTCCAATGTATACACGCTCTCCAATTTCGAAATCCACATTTTGAGCACCTAATAGTTCAAGTAGGGTTAAATGTTCCTCTCCTATTGATTGAATAATGATTCCTTCTTTCCCTCTAACTGTTACTGATTTAGATCTCAAACTGAAGTCAAGAACATAAGCATATTCCTCAAATTTTCTCTGTGATTGTGACATTCCTGAATTCGGTTCAGAGGGATTCCTACTATTAAAGCGAACATGAGGATATGAAGACAATATTAACTTTCCTACATTGATTATTAATTAACTTTTTATTAAATTAGGTATTCATCTTAAGTATATTCAACATTCTTTCAAGATTCTCGGTAAGAATAAGTTTTTTCCATCCAAACGTAAATGCTCTCAGCTCCTCCAATGATGTTGGAAGTACGTTTACAATCTCAACAGCTTCTTCTTCATTCAACTCACATTTTTCAATTAGTTTCTTAACCATATCTTGAGCTGTTTTTGAATCGATTTTCGAAAACTTGCTAACATAATCGTGGGTCCATCTTTGGATCTGGTCCATATCTTCTGACTTGGCTGATTCTAACATTTCCTTCACCTGAGAAAGTGTTATGATCTCTTTTTTGATAATGTCTGTCAGTTTGTCTTACCTCTTATGCCATCAACGGTCTGATATGGTTAAGTCTAGTTTGTAAAATCTTTTGCTTATTACCGATTGTTATTGCTACTTTTAATGTTCTTCTTCCTACTGCTTTAACAATCCCTATTTTGCCTTGGAATCGTCGGTGAGGTATAGTGGCATGTTCTCTAGGATCTATATCGACAATAATCTTGTCACCAACTTTGTAATCAATAAGTAGATAAGATAAACCCCTTACAATATTGTCTTTCGTCAGAACAGATCGAGATTTTCTTCGTGTACCATGTGATCGTGGCATATCTGGTGTTAATAAGATGCCTTAATTTATATTATCTGGGTTACTAATCTTTAAGATGGGTCTGCAACTCCTTGTTCAGAGAGAGTAAAGAGTATCTCCCTCTCAGGATGATAGGGGCTATCGACTATCCTTGCAATTCTATTCTTACCAGACCTTTTAAGATATACTCTATATGTGCTCGTATGTGCTACTACATGACCGCCAGTCGGCCTGAAAGCATCACCAAAGATTGCATCAGGGGATGATAGAATTTGATTAGTTACCACAACCACTATTC
>JAICSL010000010.1 GCA_025936955.1 Nitrososphaeraceae archaeon | reverse complement strand
GATAGCAGTTTCGTCCTTAAAGTCTGCAACAATTTGTTCGTCAGCGACAAATGATGCAGGGGATTTCTCTTCAGGGTCCAAAACAATTGCTTTAAAGGACATACGTTTAGCCTCCTGAACAATCATCTTTCCAAGTTGTCCTGCACCAATAATACCTATGCAAATAGGTTTATCCATCACAAGGACATCATTATTAAATGACATGGGCTTAATCTTTTTACCTTTTTTTGGAACATTAAAAGGTTTTGATGCTGTTATAACACTACACTCAATCAATTTTTGCAAACAAACAAAAATTCATTTTCTACAATATAACTCATTTTAGAGACCAGTTTAGATGAGTCCATACTCAGACTAAGTGGATATATCTTCAGAAGGCAATTCTTTGAAAAGATATTCATCCTCTCTGTGAAATTCGGTTACCATCACAATAAAAATCACAAATATTTTTTAGTATCCTATACTGGAATGTTAATTCTGGATAATGAACTATAAAGTGATATAATAAATAACTTGATAGTACAATAATACTTTTATTCAATCATGGCTAAAACATATGCGGTGTAGAGTGGGCACTGCAGTAAAGTGTAGCTGTGTTGTTCATAAATGCTGCTGTTATTGCAACCCTTTAACGGCCTATCTACACCTATGAAATAAATATTTAATAGGATATACAAAGTAATATAACCCGAAGTGCGAAATTGTAAATGTAATGAAACTCCTGAATGTAAAATTTCTCGAATAATGATTTTCAATTTTGGTTAATTGATCTAGACAGATATATTTAGAAATCAGGAACCATTTTAGTAAAACGGTTTTACTGTCGGCTAAACAGGGAATGTACTAATCTCATCCTTACGTCCTCCAATAAATCGGTTACAGAATCGCTGAATACCCAAATATGATGTTAGTGGTTTCTAACCTAAGTTTGTATTTGAAGCAAGGTGAGAAGCTCGATGAGGTAAAATGCTTTACAATTAAGCATCTGGAGTTTTATGAATGGAAACATCTAAAGATGAAAACGAGCAAAAATGTTCATTGTTGCAAGATAGGAAGATGTACATGACCGGTTCTTGATTCAAATTTTAACGAGATAAACTAACCAATTTGGGTTGCACGCAACTTCTTATTAATGGCAAAAAGAATACGTAAAACACTACATTTTATTTATTAGGTCCTGGTGTCTAGTGCACTAAAACAAGTGTACTCTTGAGGATGACAGCCTATTGATTAACAACAATAAACATTACTATTGATAGAATAGTCCAATTTATAGTATTTATTTACCACTTTATGATTCCTTTAAAATAATCGTTGAGAATATATGAAGGATATTCTTGACGAGTAGCACAATTATATTTCTGGAATATTATCTTTGAGGTATGTCTACAGAGATGTCGATATCGGAGCACATCAGCGAGATGCGGTCTCGACTCTTTCGTATACTTATTTTTACCGTAATCATTACAGTTTTCTCTATAAGTTTTGGTATTAAACAGCTTGATATAGGTGGTTTAGTCCTGTTCTATCCTTCGCCAGATCCAATCAAGAATATTGCAGTTCAACTTACAGTGTACATGGAAAAAACATTGCTGCCAGTGAGTGTGAAAGTAATTCAGACAACGCCAGGTGAAGCATTTTTTGCACAAATTTATGTGGCAATATTATTAGGGATAATAGGCTCAATGCCGGTAGTTATCAAAGAAATAGTAGGTTTTATCTCTCCGGCATTTGGACAACGCACTAAGAACCTATCCTTCAGTGTTATCGCTCAATCGTTGTTATTATTTATTATAGGTGTAAGTTTTTCGTATGTCTTGGTCATACCTTTCACCATCAACTTTCTGTATAAATATGGTCAGGCTTTAGGACTGGAAACATTTCTAAATATTAATGACTTTATCACTTTCATATTGCAATTCTTTTTGGGATTTGGAATTGCATTTGAACTTCCATTGATCATGTATGCAATTTCTATGACTGGAATAATTGAATCAATGTTTTGGCGAAAAAACTTTCGATATGCAGCCTTTATACTAGTAATATTTGGTGCAATCATAACTCCAGACGGAAGCGGAATAACTATGTGGTTCGTAGCAGGTCCGATGATGGGCTTATATGTTTTAGGAATGATAATAATAGAAAGAAAGCACAGAAGAAAGTAAAATAAATCAACACTTAAATCACTAAAGTGGCTACTGTCTCCTAGCATGTCTGGTTTAACGAGCCTCATAATGGGGATTGTTAATGGTTTTGAATGGGTATTTATAGTACTAATCATCGTCGTACTTTTTTTTGGAGCAAAGAAAATTCCCGAACTTGCAAGATCCTTTGGTAAAGCTACTACAGAGTTTGAGAAAGCAAAAATTGAAGCAAGAAAAGAGATCCAAGAAGCCAAGATTCAGGATACGAAAGTTGGAAGAGAAAAACTCGAAGCAATAGCTGACACTCTGGGTATTGACTATACAAATAAGAATGACGAAGAATTGAGGATGGCTATAGAAACAGAAATTAACAATACTAGAAATAGAGGTTAAGATTACCTAATATTACATCCTATATTTAGTATAAAGTGCAAAATTATTAATGATAACCTATAATGACAGGAAGTTGCTCGGCAAACAATATAATCTGGAAAATATTACTATAGGCACTATAGGGAGTCATTCTGCACTAGAAATCATGGATGGCGCCAAAGATGAAAACTTTAGGACGCTTTGTATATGTCAGAAAGGTCGAGAACGGACTTATCAGCGCTTTAAACGCTTAGTAGACGAAATTATTTTAGTTGATAATTTTAGTGATATCCTGAATAGTGAAAATCAAGAAAAATTGAGACAAGTAAATACAATAATGATAGCTAACAGAGCACTTACTGCTTACTTGGGATATGAAAATATTGAAAATAAACTAGTGGTTCCTATTTTTGGAAACAGATATCTTCTAAGAGCTGAGGAACGAACCGTAGAAAGAAATCAATATTACCTGATGGAAAAATCTAATGTCAGACATCCAATGATATACAGGAAACCAGATGACATCGTCGGTCTGGCTATAATTAAGGTACCTGATGCAAGACGAAAATTAGAGCGAGCTTTTTTTATTGTCTCTTCATATGATGATTACCTTAAGAAATCGAAGTCGAAGATTGAACAGGGAATCATTAACGAGGAAGATCTTGAATCTGCTACCATCGAAGAATATATTGTTGGAACCTATTTTAATTTTAATTTCTTTTATTCTCCTTTGACCAAGGAGACAGAATTTCTAGGAATAGATAGAAGACTACAAACTAATATTCATGACTTTGTTTCCTTGCCTGCCAAGGAACAAATTGGACTGGACATTGATATAAGAAATATCGAGATTGGACACACTTCGGCAAGTATACGAGAATCTATGCTTGAAAAAGTATTTGAAATAGGCGATAGATTTGTAGAGCATGTTAGAAGTGAATTTCCTCCAGGGATAATAGGACCTGTGTGTTTACAAAGTATCGTTACGTCAGATCTGGAAATAATAGTTTATGATATATCACTAAGAGTTCCCGGCAATCCGATTTTGGCTTTAACAAATCCTTATGCAAAGTATTATCATGGACATCCAATGGGCGTTGGTCGCAGGATTGCTATCGAAGTCAAGAAGGCAATAGAAGATAACAGACTTTCTGAGATCATAACCTAGATCTTACTGCTTTATTGCTTCCTGAAACAAATTCTTTCTAACTTTTATTGGAATATCGTAATAAACTGCTAGAGCAATAGAATCTGAAGCTCGATAGTTTCGCAAGATTAAAGATTCTGTCCGGCCCTTAAAATATAAGTTAGCCCGAAGAACAGATCCGCTTTGATAGATTCTTATTTCCATAAGAAGCAAGTCCTGTAAAACTGCTATCTCCTCCACCAAATTATAAATCGTAGGTATCGTATTTTTGTCTCCTTCCTGAAAACGCCAGATGTGTCTAGCAACTTCACCAGAAAACGCCCGCATAGGAAATTCTTTACCATCAAATGCCTTTAGAATTACAATGCCTTCCAGTCCTAACTGATCAGCAAAACCCACATAACTTATTTTTGCGTGAATATATTCGTCTTCATCTTCAGGTAAATTCTTAGGCATCGATACCTGATAATAGGTTAGCTAAGAATTAAGGATTTACGGTAATTGTAGTGCATTAGTTTAAATTTGTTTATTAGACTGTTTGCGTGGCTATAATATTTTTTTAGTAATATTCGAAAAACCAAACAAGCTGTTTAATGAAATATTAGATTATGGTTGCTCATATTATTCGTTGATTAAGATCATAAATCGAGCTTCGGCCGTACCGCCAACGTAATTACAAGGCCAATTATTCTTACAATTTCGATTTTAGCTATTCTGTTATCAAGTTACTATATATGAGTGAATAATTTTCCAATATATCAGAGCAGGTAAAACTATCGTATGTCTATCAATGCCTATTTTGACCTGTAGTTGTAGCCAAAAATTATAACAGTCTTTTCTCTCTTTTTTGCTTTGCTACCATATTTTGTTCAAATCTGGGTAATCTTTTGGAGACGCTATCTAAATACATCTGTACGTGAGCTTCTGCTATCCACATTTTTTCGTTCTCGAAAAGATATCCGTATCTCTGAGAGCTACCTATTTTTTCGTATGACGCAATGACATCTAGATATTGTCTTGAAACGGCGTTTTCATCAAAACCACGATTTCGCGCAATTTCATCAAATACGTTATGCATGCCTGATCCGTGTTGTGCTGCTTCTTTTATTCGATATGCTATATTTCTTGGAATACCAAGTTGCTGAGCGACTCTTCTATGAACATGTTTGCCAAATAAATCATTTTCCTTTTTGACATTTAGTTTTAGATCTATCTGCATAGAAGTTTGGATTACTTTCATGTCAAGAAATGGTTCGCGCATTTCTACACTGTGTGCCATAGTTATTTTATCTTCTCTTTCAAGTGTTTCTTTGTAAAGTAACTGCAAATCTTGAGTCATATGTTCACGTAATTTTTCGTATCCCTCCTTTTGAACTACCTTAGTATACCACGAATACCCACCAAAAAGCTCATCGGCCCCCTGTCCGGAAAACATCACCTTCATATTATCATCATGTGCTAACTTCACTGCAGCATACACAGGAATTGCTACTTCTACCTGTCCAGCATTGGTATCTTCGATTATATCCATAACAGAGGGGATCATTTGTTCGACTTCATTACAAGTCAACTCATTAACCCTTAGTTTGAGGTCAAGTCTCCTAGCTATCCGTCTGGCAAAATCTATGTCACTTGAGCCTTGAATTCCACCAGTGTAGCATATAACCTCTTTGACCATTTGTTTCGCTAACCAAGCAATAACTACACTATCAATTCCGCCAGAGAAAATTATTCCAATTCTATCTAAATCTTGGGTGCGTTTTTTCATAGAGGAAACTAGTGCTTTTTTGTAAGCAGATACGGCTGAATGCATTGTTTTGTATTTTATTTTTGTAGATTTCAATATATTATTAGCAATCTCAAAATCTCGAACCGAGCTTTCTGCGATAATCACACAATGTCCTGGTAAAACACGTCTTAAAGGCTCCTTTATTCCTACTTTCCATAATGCTTTTCTTTCGGAAGCAAAGGCAACCATTTTGTTAGTTTCACCATAATAAATCTGTCGAACTCCCATAGGATCTCTAACCAAGGCTATATGTCCAGTATCTTCGACCTTAATGACGATGACATAAACTCCATCTAGTTCTGAAACGGTTCTTCTGATGGCATAAAGCAGGTCATTTTCTTTTCGAAAATTTTCTTCTAATAGATGGACTATAACTTCGCTATCTGTTTCGGACAGGAATTTATGACTATTAACCAATCTTCTTCGGATCTTTTTGTAATTATAGATTTCACCATTATGTTCAATAGTCAACCTTCCATCACAGCTCTTGAATGGCTGCTGTCCACAAGTACCACCTACAATAGCAAGTCGTAAATGTCCCAAAGCAGTACTTCCAGAGAGTTTGCAAAATTCCAAATCTGAAAGAGATTTCGATTGTAAGATCTCATTATCGCATGCTATTCCAGCACCATCAGGACCACGTGTTGTCATAGAGGAAAGCATAGTTTCAATGAGAGGCACAATATTTTGATTATTTTTACTTAATATACCAGCTATACCACACATATTTTATATACTCCAATTTTTATGGGACAACCTTAAATGGCGCGGACAATTAACGACTTCATTGTTATATAAATAGCTACAATACTTTAAAAGTGTTTTTACAATATAAATTCCTTATAAATTCTATAATATTCGATATATGTAATGGATCCTAGGGTCGATTTGTAACCAATTGCAGCCAACCTATGCTCTTTTTAACAAAAAATGTATTTCTTAATAACAGCTGCAGCTCCATATCTCAAATATTCTCAATAAAATAACTGGATTCTAGTCAATATGTATAATAGGACTCATCTATTATCCAGAATAGGCAAAACTAGTCGCTCGACTATGAAGAATTTTTGAAAATTGTGATATTTCTATATTTTTGAAGGGAGAAATTTTCTGTAATAGATCAGGAATTTGTCCTTCATCAATTACATTTTTTCCTCGCAGCTCTTCGATAATCTTTTCTCGGAGTTTGGGAGGACAAATTTTGCTATGATAAATACAACCAAGAGATCCGTTGAACATTTCTTTCAAGTGTACATCACCTTTCTCCTCATGAAAATGAGGGTTCCGAGTCTCTACCTGCATTATCTCTATTCCCTTATCCATCGCTTCTTGATTTTCTGTTGGTATGATTCCTCCAAATTCTTCCAATACATTTACTATTTCATATGGCTCCACCGAGAAACCTGAAGAATAAGTCAAAAGCTCTGCTAATTTCATAGAAATACAATGCTCACCAGAATTTCCGGTTCGCATGACTTCAGTTTCAAACCCTGTATAATAAGACACCATCGAATTAAGATATTGATTTGTTATTTCTGAGACTCTTCCCCATTTAGAGAAATATAGACCACTCTCTGATACTTTTGGTTTATAAATCCAAGAAACACGAACCATCGTATATGGCGTGTTAGACATGGCTATGCCTGAGGCAAATATTTTTACATATTCGTTAACCGCTCCAGGTACATAATTGTCTGCATCTATAAATCCAACATATTCTTTTCCTGCCATCTTTGCGAGCAGCATTCCTACCATCATACCCTCTGCCTTCCCGTTTCTGACCATACCATCAGAATCGAAAATGCTCATATATCCGATCTCTCTTAACGCATCAGATAACCCCGGGTCTTTTTGGTGCAATATTAGCGAACTTTTACCTACAAATCTATTGAATTGCTCTAAGGAGTCTTTCTCTAATTTGTATCTATCTACTGGTTGTCTAGGACTATTAGACACAATGATCGTTAGACAATCATGAGGAATACCACTCAAAACTCCTTCCAACAGCTTTAGGCGTTCACCTTTTATAGGAATGACGATGGCCATTTTTCTTTCAATTTGAAAGATCTGTTCGTTCCCAATACGTCTGAGAGCTTCTGATGCCGAATTGGCGTCAATGAATCCAGAATCCAATTCATACACTCTTTGGACTCCGTGAAGGCTTATAGCTCCAAACCGCTCTGTGTATCTTGGCACGTCTAGCTGCATTTGGATTAAAAATGACACCTTATCTTATAAGTGAAACGATTGTAAAGTTCTGAAAATCGATGATGTATAAGATGAAATTTGAATGAAGCCTCCATGATTTTTCTATTTTTGGGATAACAGCTAACTTTAAGGTGATAGTACCAGATATAACGTCACCCATTACTCCTTGTCAATGAATTCGTCAGGGGTTGGAGGTTCTGGATTCAGTCCCTTTCTTTTTCGTGTTTCGCCTACTAGATTTTTGAATATTGATAGTGGGACAGGCTGCCAAGACTTGAAATATGTATTCCACATAGCTTTACCGGCAGTTGCTCCTCGCATAACTTCTGAAAGGTCAAAAGTTTCAGAAGCTGGAACTTCTCCTTGTATGATTGATATTACACCTTTTTGTTCCACATTTAACAATTTCCCTCTCTTGCTGGACAGTATACCCGCCACAGTGCCGATCTGTTCTTGTGGACATTTAATTTCAATTCCAAGCACGGGTTCGAGTAGAATGGGGTCTGCAATTAATAATGATCCCAACATGGATCTCCTAGTTGCCGGCAATAACTGTGCAAGCCCTCTGTGAGCTGGATCCTCATGTGGAACAAAATGATGTAAGATAAACTTCACTCCCCTGACAGATTCATGAGCGATTGGACCAGAATGAATGACATCATCGAAGCCTGATCGGATAGAATCCATAGATTCTTGAATAAATTGAACCCCCTTAGTTTCATCAATCAGGATATTGCCACTGACATCCACGGCTGCAACACTACGTGCCTCCTCGGCACTCCATCCTTTTTCTCGAAGGCTCTTGGCTACTTCTTTCCTGTCCATATCCTCTTTGATTTTGCCTGTTCTTATCAATTCTATAACCGGTTCGTCGAGGGGCTCTACTCTCATGAATACCTTATTATGTTTATTCGGTGATTTACTCATTATTGGAGTTGTTTTCGAACGAATAGTTTCTCTGTAATTTATCAAAGGTTGCGTAGTTGAAATTTCAAGTCCTGCTTCTTGCAAAAGGGAAGTAGCAATTTCAAGGTGTAACACACCCATACCAGCCATCAAGGTCTCTCCGGTTTCCTCATCAATTTTAATAATCAAATTTGGATCTTCTACCGTAATTCTACGTAATGCTTCAACAAGCTTAGGCAGATCCTTTGGATGTTTTGGTTCCACTGCAATTGTAACTACTGGTTCCGACACATATTTGATAGACTCGAATGGTGGTATATTTTTCACAGTTGAAATTGTTTCCCCGGCTACAGCATAATCCAGACCTAGAAGGGCTGGAATATTGCCAGCAGGCAACATGCTCACTACTTCTCTTGTATTACCCATATAGATATTTACTGACTGAACTTTTCCCAGTCTTTTTCCGTCTATAAGATGTACTTCATCTCCATCCTTTATGGTACCAGAAAAAAGTCTACCAGTTGCAACTCTCCCAGCTTGGGGATCAACATTTATCGTGGTGACCATCATTACTGATGGACCTTTATCGTCACAAGCCAAAAGAGATTTTCCTATATCAGACTCCAACTCACCTGGCCAAATTTTTGGTATTCTGTATCTTTGAGCTACATGAGGAGGAGGATGGTGTTGCACGACCATTCCTAATACCGCGTCGTGAAGTGGGGCTCGTTCTGCCAGAGACCTAACGATGGTGGGGTCTTCTGAAGTATATGCATCATAGACATCCTTGAAACCTATTCCCTTTTTCTGTGCCATTTTGAAATTAAAGCCCCATCTATCCTTTGCAGAACCAAATGCAACACTATTTCCCTGAATACTGACTTTCCATTTTTCTTTTAGGTCAGGTTCAGCGTAAATATCTATAAGTTTATTAAATTCACCAATTATATTTGAAAGCCATTTTTGCATTGCGGCAGCATCCAGCCTTAGTTCCTTTACCAGTCGATCGATTTTGTTAATATATAGAACAGGCTTTACTCGTTCTTCCAATGCCTGTCTAGTTACCGTTTCTGTCTGGGTCATAATTCCTTCAACGGAATCAGAAACAACGACCACTCCATCGATTGCTCTGAGAGCACGGGTCACCCTGCCTGTAAAATCAATGTGACCGGGTGTATCTATCATATTAATTACATATTCCTTCCCTTCGGTTTCATAGAATAGGGTAACATTCGCTCCACGGATGGTCATTTGCCTATTTTGCTCAAGTTTCATAGAGTCTAGAGCTAGGGCTTGCCCTGCTACTGAAGGAGAAATAATACCCGAAGCAGCTAACAAACTATCGCTCATAGTGGTTTTGCCGTGGTCAACGTGCGCAATCACTCCAAAATTACGAATCTGTTCCTTATTACCAATAATTCTCAAAATATCCTGAGTTGATTTGAATTTGGGCATCTATTCAAACGAAAAAGCTTTGCAGGAGGGTTATTAAATCTTCCTTATAATTTGTGGTAGTTGAATTTATTCTAAGCCGACTGCGTTTTAATTGAGTATAATATTTGTCAAATTAATAAATTCACAGGACTTCTGCAACGGTCATCCCATATTTATTCTACGATAAAGACAAAAGTACAAAAAGACTCGAATGAGAGTATATGATAAGCAAAGTATAATTGTCCTTTTCTAATAGAATGCTGTATTTATGGAATTGAAATTAGGACACACTCCTGACGCGGATGATGCTTTTATGTTCTATGGTATAAACAGCGGCAAAATACAAACTCCGCATTTTACGATTACACAAATCATTGAAGATATCGAATCACTCAACAGACGAATGTTAAAGCATGAGCTTGATGTAACAGCCATTTCAGCTCATGCCTATGCTTATTCAAAAAATTATGTTGTATTGCATACTGGCGCTAGCTTTGGTATAAAGTACGGACCGATAGTCATATCAAAAAATAGATTATCATTACAAGATCTAAGAAAGTGTACAATAGCTATACCAGGGAAAATGACTTCTGCTAATTTATTGCTAAATCTCGTCTTGGGGAGATTTAAATCAGAGGAAATTCCATTCCATCAAATCCCTGACGCTGTTCTATCTAATAGGGTAGAAGCTGGATTGATAATCCATGAGTCACAAATTACCTATAGAGATTCACAGCTATTTAATATACTAGATTTGGGACTCTGGTGGGATAAAATTACTAATGGATTGCCCGTACCACTAGGAATCAATGTTGCAAGTAAGAAAGCACTCACATCGGACCAAATTACGCAGTTTGATTCCTTATTTAAGAGATCAATATTATATGGCTTGGATAATATAGACGCTGCTGTTGAATATGCAATGAGATATGGCAGAGGACATCCAAAACAAGTAATCTCTAAATTTATTAAAATGTATGTAAATAATTTAACTATAGACATGGGCGAAAGTGGTGTAAAAGCTCTTAAAAAAATATTTACGATGGCTGAGGAAAAGGGAATACTTTCGAATGTTGTTTTGAATTTCTACTAGAACAATGTTGCTGGCTTCAGCCTTCCAATGCAGATTTACAATGGTAATGGCTATGTATAGTAGGCGGGATTTTATAGGCTTATAAAAGATTAATAACTCAAAATCTCCTAAGGAAAGTAAAAAATGTATTTCTTTGTATAGGTTCTCTATTACTTTCTCTTATTAGATTAATGAGTTCATTTATGGATGTACCGCTCACCTTGCCTGCGGCTTTGAATATTTCTTCTGAAAAAGCAGTTCCTACCATATCATTGCCTCCGTAATACAATGCCACTTGCGCTAATTTCTTTCCGAGCGCGACCCAATATATTGAGAGATTATTTAGCGTATTAGCTAGCAACAGTCTTGCAACTGCAAAAACTCTTAAATCATATGTTGAGGGACTTTCACTTCTGATTATTCCCTTAGACTCTAACTCAGTATTACTCATACTAAACTTTAGTGGAATGAATGTATTGAATCCGTGTGTTTTCTTATGTAGTTCCCGAATTTTTAATATATGATCTACAATGTGCTCAGGTTTTTCTATGTGGCCAAATAGCATCGTACAATTGCTTTTTAAACCTAATTCATGTGCTATTCGAGCTGTATCTAGCCACTCCTCACCAGAACATTTTCCTTTTACAATTTTATCTCTTATATCAGGACTAAAAATTTCAGCTCCGCCACCGGGAAGAGCATCTAACCCAGCAGACTTTAGTCTTAACAGTATTTCTTTAATGGAATTCTTAGTTAATTTGGCTATAAAGAAAATCTCTGCAGGCGTCAATGCTTTAATTGTAACAGCAGGAAACTCAAGTTTTATTTGTTTTATAACATTCTCATAATAATCTAAACCTAATTTTGGATGAAATCCTCCTACAATATGAAGTTCAGTTGTTCCAAATTGTTTTATTGCGATCCGTGCACGTGAGAGAATCTGCTCTATATTCAATGTGTAGGAATCAGGTTCATTATCCTTCCTGTAAAATGCACACAGCTGACAACTTGCAGCGCAAATATTAGTATAGTTCAGATAATAAGAAGCAACAAAAGTAACGACGTTTCCTTTGAGATGATTGCGAACCTGATCCGCAACGGCCCCTAATAAAAAGAGATTCTCCTCCTTCATTAACTGCACGCCATCATTGTATGATAACTCCTCACCAGCTAGAGCTTTTTCTAATGCATTAGTTATTCCAACAATGCTGTTTAGCAAGATAATATTGTAGTAATTGACAGTTAATATAAATATACGTTTAAGCCGATTTTGATGTTGTAAGGAATAAATAGCATTATTAACAGCAATTGTATATTGCAAAATAGTCATTTATTACAAAATTTTATCGCTAAATCTGACGTTAGTGACGTTTTAGATTCTGCGTTAAAAGGCCAGCCTCTAGGACTTAACGAATGTATTAGGCTCATTAAGTCACAAGATTCCTTTTTAATCGGTCACGTTGGAAATATTTTGAGAGAAAAAATGTATGGAAATACAGTTACATTTGTAAATAATATTATCCTAAACTACACCAATGTTTGTGTGACCTACTGCAAATTCTGCGCATTTTACCGTCCTCCAGGTCATTCAGAGTCTTATACTCTTACACTACAGGATATTATAAGACGTGTAATCGTAGCCAGAGAATCATTTGGCATTACCCAAGTACTTTTTCAAGGGGGACATAATCCAAATTTAAAGCTTGAATACTATGAGACGATCTTCAAAGAAATAAAAAAGAGGACGCCGGAAGTGGGAATTCATGGTCTTTCCCCATCTGAAGTTGATATGATTTCAAGAATCGAAAAGATCAGTACGAGAGAGGTTCTTGACAGATTAAAAGTCGCAGGACTCGATTCCCTCCCGGGAGCCGGTGCTGAGATCCTTGATGACGACGTCAAAGCGGAAATTAGCCCTCTTAAAATCAAGAGTCATGAATGGCTCAGAATTATGGAAGAGGCACATAATATTGGCTTAAAATCCTCTGCTACAATGATGTATGGTACTGTTGAGAATGAAGAGCAATTAGCACGACATATTATCAAGATCGCTAAATTACAAGAAAAAACGAGAGGATTTATGGCATTCATTCCATGGAGTTTTGAACCAAACAAGACACAGATGCAGTCTGAAGGACTTATCAATTATTCATCAGGAGGAGCACAGCTTTTAAAAATGATAGCAATAATAAGGATTTTCTATTTTGGTCTGATCGATCATCTTCAATCTTCATGGCTAACAAACGGAGTCGGAATGGCTCAGCTTGCTTTAAATTATGGTGCAGACGACTTTGGAGGAACTCTGATTGGAGAAGAAGTAGTGAGTGCAACTGGAGCTCGATCTACCGAGCTGTCCTCACAAAAAATTATAGAAGCTATCAAACAGATAGGTTTCTTGGTTGCAGAAAGAGATAATTTTTACACGAACATCAAGTACTATTAATCAGTATAGAATACTCCAACGTAGCGGCAAGCGCCTCAGCTTCAACCCACCATATTGCATAGAGGACAATTATGTTCATTTGATTTGCTACTATAATCCTACTTTCAAACATCCTCATAAGCGGGATAAATTGCAGAAAAAAATCTAAAGTTTCTGAACGTGTTTTTTCTAGCCATTCTCTCAGCTATTATAAAGAAGAGTAAAAGCGTTTTTTATTCACATGAACATTACTACAAGTAAATACGTTTAAATTCCTACTGGGATAGTTTGTATTGAATGCAAGTAGGGATTGATGACCTGGCCATCTATGTCCCGAAACTTTATATCGATTACAAGGACTTTGCTCAGGCAAGGGGTATCAACCCGCAGAAATTGGAGTATGGCATTGGAATAAAGAAGATGGCATTGGTTGACACAAATCAAGATTCTGCATGTATGGCTGCTAATGCCTGTTTGAAATTGATGCAGAAAAACGATTTACAGCCACAAAATATTGGCAGAATGTATGTTGCTACAGAGTCTGCCCTAGATGAATCTAAGGCCATGAATTCATTTGTGATAGGAATGTTGGAGGAAGTTTACGGAGAAGGATCTTTTGAACATGCGGGTGGAATTGAATGTAAATTTGCCTGTGTAAGTGGATCTTATGCCTTATATGACAACACAAATTGGATTAGGGCTGAAGAGAACAACAATAAAGCTGCAGTTGTTATTGTAAGTGACATAGCTAAATACGATATTGGTTCTGCAGGAGAATACACTCAAGGGGCTGGTGCAGTTGCCATGCTGATCACAGAGAATCCAAGGCTCTTGGCCTTTGATTCAAAAATTGCATCCACAATAATAAAGAATGAATATGATTTTTACAGACCTTTTGGAAAAGAAACGCCGCTTGTCAATGGAAATTATTCTAATTTATTGTATCTTATTCAAGTCAAGAAAGCATTTGATAGTTATAAAGAGAAAGCTATTAGAACAGGTCTGATTCGACTTCGTAATGGAGAATCAATTACAGACCATATCGATCTGTTTAGTGTACATTTGCCTTACAGAAAAATGGGCGAGAAGGCTCTGGCTTACCTACTTAGACACGAATGGCGTCATCTACCGCGATGGCAACACATTATAAAAGAGATAGGTATGATAGAGCCAGTACCAAAGGATCCTCGCGGTACAATAGAGTCAATACTTGCAGATAAAGAATTTATGGAATCTGATGAGAAATTTAGACGCGCATTCATGCAGACATCATCTTATAATGAGGTCTTCGAACAGAAGATGGCTAGTTCGCTCGAGGCATCGTCTTTAATTGGAAATTTGTATACAGCATCTATGTATATGGGCCTTAGGAGCTTACTCGAATTCGAGTATAAGAAAGGAGTAGAACTGGAGTCGAAAAGAATAGGATTTGGTTCTTATGGCAGTGGAAGTAGTGCTATGGTATTTAGCGGAGTAATACAACCTGAATACAGGGGTTTGGTGAAAAATATGAACCTCGAAGAAGAGATTGGTATGAGGACAAAATTGTCGATCGAAGAATATGAGGAAGTTCATAAGAACGAGAGGAACCTGAATGATTGTCATCTTCGCGGCCATAAGGAATTTGTTCTAGTAAAAATTGGTGGATCAACAGCTGACAAAGCAGGATTCCGAGAATATAACTATCTCAACTGACAATCCTAAAATTCGTCTGTTTTACCCTTAAAAAGTTGATTAGACGATTAGCATGCGTTTCATTTTCCATTTCAAGGCTTAGGAAGACTCCTGCAGTTCCTGCTGAGATGTTTGAGCTTAATCTATCATGTATTACTTCAACAATGTTTATACTCATCTCTGCTATACTATCAATTACTGTCTTGAGTGCCCCTGGTCTATCTGGCAGTTGAACAAAAATTTTTAGCATTCTACCCATCTGCATTAGCCCTTTTGCTACGACTTGACCTAGCAAATACATATCTACATTACCTCCTGAAAGTAAAGATACAACCTTCTTATTCTTGATTTCATTCTTGTTTGAAATGAGATATGCAAGACTAGCAGCACCTGCAGGTTCCACGACGAGTTTAGATCTCTCCATAAGCAGAAACATTGTTTTAACTATTGAAGAATCATCCACTAACACAACGTCATCTAAATATTTAGTAGCTATCTCATATGGCAATTTTCCTGGTGATTTCACGGAAATACCATCTGCAATACTATACTCACCTCTTACAGTTTGCAAACTACCTTTAAGAAGAGAGTCTTTCATACCAGAATATGCCTTTGATTCTACTCCGATAATCTTGACATGAGGTTTTTTCGTCTTTATTGCGATTGCAATTCCAGCAGCTAATCCTCCCCCTCCTATTGGCACATATATTTGGTCGAGTTCAGGAAGATCTTCCAATATCTCAAGACCAATTGTTCCTTGTCCCGAAATTATTTTATCGTCATCAAAAGCATGAATTATGGCACTCGCTTGTTCCTGTGCAATTTCCTCTGCTGCCTTCCAAGATTCATCATAATTAGATCCTCTCATTATCACGTTTGCACCGTAAGCCTTTGTAGCAGCCACTTTTGCTGGTGAAGCGTTTTCCGGCATTATTATAGT
>JAICSL010000219.1 GCA_025936955.1 Nitrososphaeraceae archaeon | reverse complement strand
TTTTATTACTGTAAGAAAGATCCAACCGTGGAATATCTTCATCTAGAAAGTATTGAAGATCATATAAGGCTTAAGGATCCTGAGCGCCATAAATCAAAACTATTAGAACTATTACGAGAAGAAGAAAGAGAAAGTGAAGAAAAAAGTGACAGACTAGATAATAAAAACAAAGATTCTTTATCTTGATTTTGATCTAAATGATAAAGATACTGAAATTAAAGTAATTTCCCATATGCTATGGATAGTCACAGATTTAAAATGAAAAGTTATATCAAATTAGAAGAAAAATAATAAATTATTTGTAAATATAACTCTTATTTACTAATATTATGGATTCGATAACTTGTCAAGAGCTATTTTGGAACAGTAGTTCTCAAAAATCATATCTCAAGGATTAGCTTTAAGCTATGTGATCTATGTTGAAAATATTTGAATTATGACCTTGTCTCAGACATATTTGTTGTAATCTACCCGTCTGATGGAAGGCCAGTTGAGGCTGCATAGGCATTAAAATTGGGTGTCTCAGAAGTTAATGGATCAAATGGAGACTGCTCCCACCGTCGTCCTTGATTGTAATTCAGGTTAGCACCACTTACTTCTTTGTCTTGTTCTATCCACAAGATATCTATGTTGTTTCCATCTCTCATTACGGCAGTCAAGCCACTACTAGTTGAAGCACTACCGGGTCCAGCTACTTGATAAGGGTTCACCCATCCATTTGAGGAGTCCCAAGACAAATTATACACTGCACCCTGATAGTCTATGAAATATAACTCCATGCTTGTTGGGCTTCTCACCACGGCAGCTAGACCACCCCTAATCGAGGGAAATGAATTCAATCTTGACACTCCCTTCCACTGTCCATCAGCAAGTGAGTTGGTATACACAGAACCATATGGTGCGTAAGGATTTGCTACACGATCTGATGACGTGGGTCCTATCCACCATACATCGATTTTGTCTGTATCTCTTGACACTGCAACAAGACTATTTCCCCAAGCACTACCAGGTGCAGCTATTGTGTACGGGCTCCAGTTATTAGATGAATAACTATACGACTGACCCTTCACAGAACCATCTCCTTCTATCCACATGATATCCATATAGTTGTCTGATCTTGTTACAGCAGCTAGACCACTGCTAGTTGAGCCATACGTCATTGATGTTAGTGGTTTATAAGGCCAGATAGATCCATTCCAGTACGCCCAATAAACCTTACTATCACATCCTACAGAAAACATGAATGGGAGAGTTTTGGAAAATAGAGCAGCCAGACCACTACTAGTTGAACTGTAATTGACTTTACTAGGCATTGTGCCCCAAAATAAATTTCCACCGCCATCGAATCCACCCACAGTATGCACCACAGAACTATCTGGTTTTGTCCACCAGAATTCTATCTTATTATTTGACATATCAGATATTGCAGTGATACTACCGCTAGGCACAGCTGCTGAACCCGGTCCTGCCCATTGGGTTATCTGTTCCCAGTTTGAATTTCTATACAACCTATAATTCACAGAACCATTTGATCCAATCCAAAATACCAATACGTTGCTTGAACCTACTGCTACTGCAGTGATAGCATGATTACCAGGATCATATTCTACTCCCATTACTGGACTATCCAAGACATTTCCTATAGTTGTCTCATTCCAAGGATATATGACATCATTTCTATTATATCCCACAATTCGCTCTCCACCTCCAGATTCTGTTCTTATATTGTTATCAGCCGGATAATCAAAATTCCCCCTATAGCTAACTTGCCATCGGTCCCATATGCGATCGAGATAACAGTGATGAAGGAAAAATACCGGATCATTCGGAGAAGTGAAAGGAATCATGGACCCACCGACCCATAGGTGAACTCGGTTATGCAGCTCTACTGGATTGTTCCCTTTTTCAAACCCCTCAAGTTTGTTTCGAAAGCTCGTCCTCTTGTCGGGATTACTGCTTTCTGCATTCCATGGCCATGCATCATAAGGAAATTCACCTAATGCACTATTTACGTCATTCATCGTTGGGAGTGTAGTAATACCAGGCGTTCGACCTAATTCGCGTTGTAATCCACCCTTAGGATTATCACCTGTGGTAACGGGTCGCCCATCTTCATCTGCGATTACCCAATTTCCAACCGAAAAATCTCCGCTTTTTACAATGTTATTATTGTTCTGATCACCGTCTCCTCCCATGAAATTTTTCCAAATGGGTGCACTTTTGGGATCAGGAAGACCAGAGTCTTGAGCCCAGTTCCAATAAGGCAATGTTATACCAGTTTGTATATTCTGCAAGTCCAACTCAAATTTTCGAATGAATTCACGATGCCAAGGAAGCAATGCTGGACCTGTATGTGAGATGTACCAAGGGGGAGGTGACGTTCTCTTGTCACCTACCTTTTGATGCCAAGCGACGTATTCATTATAGCGATTTGTGGGTCCTGTAGGGGGCTCGGGGTTGTAAGGGGTTTTTAACGCTTTTACTGTTTTAATAAATAGATTTTTTTCAGACTGACTTAGTGAGTTTGCGTTTCTTCTCCAGTTCATATTTATCACTATTATTGACTAAAGCCTGAGACAAAGTCTAATATCCTTGGCCAACTCGGACACAGAGGAGTAGATACCGTAAGGCAGATAGGCTGAATAATATCTATTATCTCTTTTAATATCTTCAATAGATTTGCCTCCAATCTGTAATACAATCTTGTTATCATCATGTTTTTCCTCGAAGGAAAACTTGGTATTTTTATAAGATTTATCAACCTTGTTGGATGTTTTACTCATCTTAGTTATGCCTGCCTTGTTTACTACTTTGGGGAAATTGTGTCATAATATTTAAAAAATCTAAAAATTTTAAGGAAACTGTGGGATATTTCATTTGATACGATAGAAATAGCATGTATTTAAATTTTTTAGAAATATCGATGTTTTTCAAATTAATAAAGATCATATTGTAATTTTATCAAATATTATTAAATTATTTTATTTGATAATGATACATAACAAGTATATTCATAAATTTAGGTTCTATAAAAGCAAAAATCTAATAGTGTTATCTTTTTCTCTTTGTTCACATCTTTATAGTTCAACAAAATATCCATTATTTTTTGTTGCTGTTGTATCATTGCCAATAGGAAAAATAGATATCCAATACATGATTTTGAATCTTCAATATTTATTATCTTGCTAGAGCATTCTTTATTACTACATATCTCTATTATCATTTTTAATAAAAGTTCTCTATCATCCTTATGCAAGGAATATATGAGACCATACCACTTTTTACAAGTTCTATCAAACAGTTTTTTCCCTTCTGGGTTGTTTTCGGTTAATAACTCTATTTCTTCTTTTAATGAATCCTCATTATTGACTTTGATACCTTTTTTACTATGAAGTAATAGCTCCTTATAATTATGGAAAATGGCTCCCATTATAACAGATTCAAATACGATAGGATTCGCGGCATTCCCTAAATAAGCTGTATATAGTCTAGCATTCTCAAAAATTATATCAAATGCTTGTTTATCTTTTTTTGTTGGCAATAGTTTTTTAAATGGAGACCAATCAAGTTTTTCTATTTCAAGTAATTGTCTAAAAGATGGAATTGTACATCCCTTTGTTCAATGAAGCAACACAAAATTAAAAGCTTTACGCAGTGTATCTCTGTGTATGTACTCAACCAATTAATAAAAGGAATCTAACATGAAACTGAAAATGATTATTATAATAAGTTTCATCATAATTATCTCTATTTTAGGTGTTACTTTCTCTTTCAAGACTATCTTTT
>JAICSL010000373.1 GCA_025936955.1 Nitrososphaeraceae archaeon | reverse complement strand
TTCTCCGGAAATTCGAACATTTATCTCTCCTAATTTATTTGAAGTTCTAGTTATAGTTACAAGGTCTTCAAAGGCATCCAGACCAAGACCGAATACATCAAAACCGGGCCCCAAATTAGCTGTAGAACATTGTGCTGCTGCCGTGCATGATAACATTTCAGACTTCATATTTAGTCTTTATCTCTTCTACTTGATCTTGATTAAGAATTCTATCCAGAGCTGCTGAAAGATTGATGATGCCATTCATAGTAAGGTTTGAAACAGCAAGGAGCGTCTGCATAAATCCGCCTTTGGACATACTTTTTGCCAAATCTTTACTCAAAAGGGAACGTTCGAGATCTTTTTCATTATTAAGCGCAAATTCCAAAGCGAAGTGTGAGTTTGACCACTCTAAGACATCCTTTAATCTATCGATAATTAAATCACGCTTTGTTAACACATTGATTTGAGCAATCTTTAATCTTAATTTCACTGAAGATGCTAATAACGATATGGAAGAATAATTGATTGGTGATGATACGACCACTCCATCAAATATAAACAAGTTTACCTTATTGTCTGCCAAGAAATTTGATATAAAATAGGGTCCGCTTTCTCGAAATGCAAATAACTCTATTTGTCCAGGGGTATCAACTATAACATAATCTGGATTCAAATTATCTATTTCATTCTGGATATCCTCTAACTTTGTTGAGATCATATCATTTGCCATAATTAGTGAGCCATTTGGCCCAAGATTGTAGTTATCCATCAAAGTGTTAATATCGATATAATCCCTAACGTCCACATCTGGTGTATATGGTAATGAGATGACTCCTGGGTCAAGGTTAAGGCTAACAGGAAATACCTGATGATCTTTATACCACTGAAGCAATCTAGATGTAAGAAATGATTTACCCGATCCAGCAGTACCAGTTATAAATATTGCATCCAATAATGAACGACCGACTAGAATCTATAACTTTTTTTCCATATATTTACTTTCCATTAGTATTATATGACAGAATTACTTTACGACAAAGAGTGGTTTTGAATTGGCGGTTGCTCGCAATACCTGCAAGTATTATACCTCTGATAATAATGGTTTTATTTACTCGTATCTCAACTAATGATCTTTTTGCAGTAGGTTTATTCCCATTCATCGCCTCTACTATATGCGTGTTAACTAAGATAATACTTCAGGGGTTTAGGTTTAGATATTTTATAAAAGAATTTATTGGTCACAATGTAAGCTCTGTCGATAAAACAATTGCAGCTCGCTTAGCTGGCGAATTTGTAACTCAAACAACACCATCATATGTTGGTGGAGAATTAGTGAGGATTGCGTGGTTAACGAGAAACGGCGTGCCAACTGGAAAAGCAGCATGGGTTACAACCACGGAAATAATCGCTGACGTCTTTGTAGGAACAATACTTGCGTTCATCGCAGGCGGTCTGGCAATTTATAATGGAGGCACTTTTATTGGTGTAGTTATAATATTAGTAACAATCCCAACATTTGTTTTCTGGTTTTTGTTGATTGCATTTTCCGTAAAAAACACTTTACGTATGCCACTATTTTCACTAAAAATAATACAGAAATTCGTAGGGAGGGAGAAGGCCGAGAAGATTTTTAATAATGCCAATATTGCGATCGCTGATTTGTGCAAAATGAGCCGACACAATTTTAATTCTAGAAAAGCAATTAAAACCTTTGCAACAGGAATTCTGATAACTTTTATCGCTTTCTTGCTTCAAGGAATGTCATTTATGATTCTTGCAAACTCAGTAAACTCCAACATTAGTTTATTTCAATCAATAATGTCTACTTCTGCGTCTACTGCATTATCAAATCTACCGATCACAATAGGCGGATCGGGATTGGCAGAATTGGGCATCTGGGCATATCTTTCTAATTTAAATAGTATAATGTCCGTAAAAAATGTCGACAAATCCTTTCAACTAAGCGTTATAGTAGTTTGGAGAATT
>JAICSL010000348.1 GCA_025936955.1 Nitrososphaeraceae archaeon | reverse complement strand
TAGGCTCAGACAATGGAGTTAACTCTTTTTTGAAGTATTTATTAATATACAGCATAGTAGATATTGAAAGTGATATATGACATCGGGAAAATATTTCAATAGGGCAGTAATTGCGCTAGACGCACCTCATATTGGATATGTAGTTCGAGAAACAGATGATAAAATAGTAGTATTTGGGGAAGGCAAGCAGAGATATGATATACCACTCTCAGAAATCAAGACAGTTAGCAAAAATGTCTTAGTTGGACTAAAGTTTCAAGAAATCGCAAATAAATATTCGGTTGAAAGGGATGCACCACTTCCTACCAGTAAATATGTGGACCCTTGGGGAGCAGATGATACTACTGACTTTGCCAGATATGAGGAAGAATATGCAAAGACGCTCTTCAATAAAGGGGTCAGGATAGAAAATGAAGATCATGTAGGACATATTATGAAGGAAACTGACGATAAGATTGTCATCTTCGGTGAACGTAATTACAGATTTGACGTTCCCAAATCTAAAATCATTGCTGTTGGAAGAAACGTTATATTGGGGATGGATTGGGACGAACTTTATACCTATAAGGTTGATAAGAATTCACCACTACCTACCGGAGAACCTATTGATAAACTAGTAGAGGAAGAAGACAAACTCTAAAACTCTTTTATCTTTTGAGTCAGTCTTCAGTTCTTTATCTAAACTTGCTTGATGGAGAATACATGCAAAAATGTTAAAGGTAGAAATTTTAACAAAAAAGAAAGTAGATACTTTTAGAATATTTGCTTCGCTTCCTGATATGGGTAGAGTTGGTGGATTAGTATCTTCATTTTTGGCCAGTAATCTAGAAACTGAACATATTGCAAATATAATTTCTAACCCCAAACCGTGGGTAAATGTTAAAGATGGTGTTATAGAATCAACTAGGGATATTTACAAGATTTATTTTTCAGATAGAGAAAAACTATTAATTCTTACTGGTGAAATGCAACCTGAAGACCATAGAGAACTTCTCGAATTGTGTAACACATTTCTTGATTTTTGTTCGTCGATTGGTGATGTAAAAAGACTCTATACCGCAGGTGGGTCATTAAACGAAATGCTCACAGGAGAACCAAGAGTTGTAGGTGTCGCAACCAAACCACAACTGAAAGAAATTCTTGTTAGTTCTGACGTGGACACTTTGGGTTCTGAATTTACAACAATAACATGGTTTAACGGTCTTATCTTGGGAATGGCTTCTGATAGAAATATTGAAGCAATTGGATTTTACGGCGAAATTTCGGACAAAACCCTACCTCAACCTCTCGCAGCAAAGAGTATCGTAAAGGCCTTTTCTAAAATTGAGCACTTGTCGATATCTACCAAACCCTTTGATGTGCAATACGAAGAAGTTTTGGATCATATTGAAAGAAACAAAGGAACAAAAAACCTGGATCAATAAATAACTAGATCTTGACGGAAATGGAGAATGGATCTTCCCTATGACTAATAGAAAAGCACGAATTTATTCCAATTTTTAATATTGTTACTAAATCGTGTACTATTGCATCATCGCATTATTATTTCACATTACTGTCATGATATTACAACAAAACCTCTTGCAATACCTTTCCGGGTAGTGTCCAAGCCAGTTTGCTTGGGGATTTTTAATGACTTTACTGCAAGCTCCAAGTTAAATTCTCCCTTAGAAGGTAATGATACAGTCTGATTTGAAATTCCATTTATTGCTGTGATATTATTCTTCTTTATGATCTCTCCTCCTGTACTGTTTCGGATAAACAAATCGTAATTAACATCTGCATTTAATCGATTGCCACTAGTAGCATCACTGAAATTAATATTTAGATTATTTTGTCCTATCACGGGAGGATTTGGATTCCACAATAAGGATGCATGTATCCCTCCTGTATCGGTTACCATATCCACAGAAGTTTTTTGCGACTGATTTGCTAGCGGCCGAAGTGTAAAATTCATTGAATTATTGCTTTTTGCTACCACTTGATTATTTTCGGCTAGTTTGATTATATCATTTTTGTTCAAGAGAAAGTGAAGTACTAATGCCTTGTCAAAGCTAAATGGATCTACGGCAAGAGATCTTCCCACTACTGGTTGTCCATTTACTGTGGCATTAAATGCGGTGGAATTAGAGAATTCGTTGAATGATTTTGGAACCCTAAATTCTTCATGAACAAAAATATTTTGTGATTTTATTCTTGAAAGATTCCAGCTAAATGGCATTGTCCATTCTGCTCTCAAATCTTTGTTTTCAAAGGT
>JAICSL010000249.1 GCA_025936955.1 Nitrososphaeraceae archaeon | reverse complement strand
TTGGTTAACAGTCATGTAAACACATAGATACTCTCTCAGCATAAACTGATTATACTTATTTTGCCTTCATGTTTTTTATTATAATTTACAGTCCGCTTCGATACTATTGCTTTACCCCTATCATGTTCATCTCGAAAGGTGGAGTTGTTAATTCCTTGTCATTGCATCCACTATATCCATCTTACTTCTATCAGATTTAATTCAGGGGATCTGGTTGGAAGAAATACTGGATGCATCCTTGGATGATATTTAGATAGTATTGCTTTCACCTTGTTTGACTTGTATATAGATGTATTATCAAGTATCAAAAATATCTGCTTTATACTGTCATCATACTTTTGGTCTACTATTCTTTTTATAAAATCCAAAAACTGTTTTCCTGTTGTTTTCCTTCTGTAACCATGTGCCCACATCTGGTTATTTGTATGGTCATAAACACCAAACACGTTTAGTAATCCATTTATCTTTTGTTGAGCCTTGGATACCTTTGACTGTACAGAAGACCATGATGTACCACCGTATGTTTTCGCTACGATTGGTCCCTCCTTCTTATCCTCATACAGCAGGATTGAATCAGGAGGTAGGTCGTACCTTAATTCTTCAATCCTCTTTTTTTCAAATGATATTCAGGGTCTTGGCTACTTCTATCAATAGTAATCTTTGATTGTCTCCATTTGACACCATTCTTTAGGAGAATGTTTCCAACCTCGGTGTGGCTTATATTATCCATAATGTGCATATCTTTGGTTACAAATGCAACTAGTACTCGTAATGACCATGTTGAAAATGGTACGTCTGCCGTAATCGTTTCTTGGATTATATTACTACCTCAATAATCTTTCGCTCTATATCATCAGTTATTTTGATTGGTTTATGCTTATGGATTTTGGATGCTATTTCATCTATACCTTTTTCATTGAAACGATGTATCCACTTTCTGATATTGCTGTCATGATGATTAGTTGCCATCATTCTTATCTCAGGAACTGGATATCCTTTATCTTTAAGCAGATGATCTTGGCTCTATATCCTGATTCTTTATCATCAACCACATCATATCATACAAAATGTTTCTTTCATCATCATCAGTAATCGCCCTGAGGAAAGTATTATCCATATAACAGCTTTATCCACAATGGTTAGCTAAAGGTGTTGTGGTATGGTGTCTAAGCAAGTAGTGTTAGTTTACGATATGACATAGCATTTATTTTACACAACTGTTAAGGTTTATTTCCTTTTAAAGGACTTGTCTTTTTTTTAGATAATCGTAAACATCTTGTTCATCGTATGTATTATCTAGGTAAATTTGAAATAAGGGCGCCAGCACTGCTGCTTCCCAACAGCTCACGCACGTCAGTATTCAGCAGCGACACGAGGTTTGACTTCCGGGTTCGGAATGGGTCCGGGTCGGGCCCTCGCGCTATGGCCGGCTACCTATTGTATTATTTGGAGTTTATTTATAGTTTGCTATTGTATTTGCTTGATTTTAGTCTTTACAATTATTCAGGATTTAAATAGGATTCTTGCTAAATATCTTATATCACATTGGATAAACATCTAAATTTTGTTCATAGGGTAGCGGTTCTCGATCAAGAGTTGTGCCAACCAAGAAAATGCGGGCAAGAGTGTATTCTTTATTGTCCTGTAAATAAAACTGGTGGGGAATGTATTGTTCAGAGGCCAGATGATGGGAAGGCTGTTATATTCGAAGATTTATGCACCGGATGTACGATTTGTGTAAAAAAATGTCCTTTTGATGCTATTGTTATTGTAAACCTTGCCAATGAAGTCGGCGTAGATAAAATTCATCAATACGGAATTAACAGTTTTCGACTTTATAAATTGCCTATTCCAAAAGAAGGATCCGTTACTGGATTGGTTGGAAGAAATGGTATGGGTAAATCAACAATTATTAATTTACTCTCTGGAAATATAAAACCTAACTTTGGAAATTTTGATAAAGATCTGAATTGGGAAGATATCTTTGATAAAATCTCCAATATTGAACTAAGAAAACATTTTGAAAAGATTTCTACAAAGTCCTTAAGAACTTCGATAAAGCCACAGCTTGTTTATTTGATACCTAAAATTTTCAAAGGGACTGTAATGGAGTTATTGAAAAAATATGATGAAAGAAATATGCGAGACCTTTTAATCGATAGTTTGGGTTTAAAAAATTCATTAACCAAAGATGTCTCAACTTTAAGTGGTGGAGAGCTACAAAGAGTTGCTGTTGCTGTTGCTGCTTCCAAGGATGCAGATTATTATTTCTTTGATGAACCCTCTTCTTATAACGACATTTATCAAAGACTTGCTGTAAGTAAGGTAATCAATAATTTGGCTAAAGATGGCAAGAGTGTGATGATTGTCGAACATGATATGTCTCTACTGGATTATCTTTCTGATAATGTTTTTATAATTTATGGGGAGCCTGGATCTTATGGTATAGTTTCAACATTACAAAGTACCAAAATTGGTATCAATAACTTTTTGGAAGGGTTTATTCCAACAGAAAATGTAAGATTTAGGGATAAATCTTATAGATTTGATATCTCTAACGTTACTGAAAATATGATATCTAATATGTCTATAGTAAGTTATACTTCGATGAAAAAAAAGTTAGGAGGATTTAATCTTAAGGTCAATAATGGTGATATTCATCAGGGTGAAGTTATAGGAATAGTTGGTGCTAATGCTTTAGGAAAAACCACATTTATGAAAATGTTATCTGGTTTGGAAAAAATAGATGAAGGTCAATTAGATTCAGAAGTGAGAATATCCTATAAACCGCAATATCTAAATCAGGATATTGATGGTGATGTACGATCATTACTTTATTCTGTAAATAACGGGCAGCAGTTTGAAGGTTCTTTGATGGAAGAGCAAATTCTAAATCCACTGGGTTTAAGAAAACTTTATGATAAATCTGTTAAAGGCCTTAGCGGCGGTGAATTGCAAAAAGTTGCTGTATCATTGTCTTTAGTAAGGGATGCCGATATATATGCACTTGATGAGCCATCTGCTTTTTTGGATATTGAAGATAGGATTTCTTTAGCAAAGTTTGTTCAACGATTGATCAAAGCAAAAGGCAAATCTGAATCCCTTGTTGATAAAAATATTTGTGGTTTCCATCGCCACGCATGCGGTAATAAGCGACCGCCGTTTGGGTGACGCCAAGGGCTTTTTACTGAGTCTGATAATCTTTGGCATATTACTGTTGCCGAGAATTTGGCGATACCGTTCCACAGTTATTGTTATACAAAATCTGTCTCATAAATTTGATACCAAAACGTTACAAAATGGTGATTAAAAATAGCTTAT
>JAICSL010000209.1 GCA_025936955.1 Nitrososphaeraceae archaeon | reverse complement strand
TAGTGCATTAGAGCCAAAATCACTCAGCCAAACTAAATCTTTGTTATCTACATATATAGCATATGGCATAGGGTTAGGACCCGGAAGCTGCCACTCTTGCCACCTATTTGTCTTGGTGTCGTATAAAGCCAGATTTCCTGAATTCCATTCGCTTATCCATAGTCGTCCATGTGAGTCAGACCATATACGTCTGGCTCCCTGGTCTTTTGTTGGCGGCTCCAGCACAGTAGTAGCTTTTGTTGTTAAATTAATATGACCAACGAAGTTTCCAGCCAACGAGGCATAGTAAACTTCACCATCAGGAGTTGTTGTAATTCCATACGGTCCGGGCCCGCGGGTAGCTTGGAATACTTGTACCTTTCCTAGGTATGGGTCGAGGCGGCCATAAATACCACTCTGTCCAGTAAACCACAGGATACCATGGTGATCAAATGTAGCTGTGTTTAGGTTAGCATGGCTGCTGTTTTGAGGCAACGAAAATAGGCGCACGTTCTCAGTCAGAGGATCAACCCGTATGATGGCATTTAATCCGCCATCTGTAATCCACGGAGCGCCATCTGGACCTATTATGACACCATGAGGAGCTGAGCCCTGGCCTAGTGTTATTTCATGTGTACTACCAGTATTTGGATCTAACCTTCCTAATTTGCCTGACGCCTGAGCTGTATACCATACAGTCCGATCATTTAGAGCAGGTGCAACGTCATGTGGATGCGAACCTAAGGGAACAGGGAATTCTTTGAGTGTTAAATTCAAGTTTTGATCAACTTGTGCGAATGACTTATGTTGTTGACCTGGACCTATTGTCATAATGATCAAATAAGCAACAATTAATGAGGATGTTAATAACGAAATGCCGGACCTAACATAACAATTATTTGAAAATTTAAGATTATAAACCCTTGTCTAAAAACAGGTGAAATATGAAACACAATAATCTGTAGAAGATTGGTGTTGGCACTCGATGTGAGTCTAGGTAGATAATTTCTATGCCATTACTTTTTAGCTAATAGCCAAGATCATAACACAGTAGAAAAACGAATATTGCAGAATACCGTTTTCGTCCGTTATCGTGTATTCATAGTATACATCATCATAAAACCATCGGCCAGCAGCTCTTATTGCTCTTTGACCGAATTTGAAGGCATTTCCTGAGTGTGTTCTATGCTCAAGCTGATCTGATTCTTTTAATATCAATTAATCTTTATCGATGTCTATCGAACTTACGCTAAAGAAAGAATCATTTCCATCTTCTTCATGTTTATAATAGTTAACGTGATATTCATATCTTACCACCATGACATATGCTTGTTTAGTTATAACTATTGTTTTTCTCTACGCGTTTTGATCGCATGGCAATTAGGACATAACGCTTGACAATTTGATTCTTTGTTATTTGACCTATCGCCATTTTTGTGATCATAATCAACTACATTTAATAATCTATTACAATCAGCACACTTGTGACCTTGTTTTTTTAGGACCTTTTCCTGAACAGAGCTTGGAAAACAATGTCTTTTCTTATATTTCCCGCTTCCCTGTCTTAATTTCCATGTAATTATTATTAATATGATACCAATAATTAATAACAGAAATATAGCGTAACTGTTACCACCGATGTCGCTGGTGAGGTGTTCTGAATTTGAATCTGCAGATGCGGCTGGAGAAGAAAGTGCTGGTCGTCGTGAGATGTCGGCTTGTCCTCCTTGCGTACCAACAGCATAGCCATCATTATAGCCTTGCAAGAATCTGGCAGTATGTCCACTTTTTCCACCGCTCTCAGACAAGTATGGATGACCTCCGTTTTGAGCGTCAGAAAATCCATGTGAGTAGCCGGAATCATAGGGATCTAGCGCTGCAACCAGTGGTATAAAAAACAAATTTACGGGTAATAACAACAATGTTAAAACAATTGTTATTGCCCTTGTAAAGTCGTTATGCTGTTTTAATCCATTTCTATGAAGTGAAATTGATGACATATGATAGCTTATATTAGGTCATTTGATAAATAATATAAAAAGACTAAGAAATAGTTCTAAGGAAAATTATAAGTATGTATGACATTTTGAATAATATTATGAGAGCACATAATATCGCAGTACGTAACAATCTAAAAGGTTACAACGATACTATCTGTATTTTGCATTTCAGTTACAGTAATTAGCTGTTGCGTCGTGCTTTACATCTAGCTCTAGATTCACATCTTCTATAAAACTTTAGGTAAAGTTTAAATTCTTTGTTATCTTCGACGCTTACAAATTGGAGTGTAGTTTAACTTATACTTGACGATTAAATAACATTACAGGATCAGAAGTCGTTTAATAACTAGTAGTATTTTTCCATTACTAATATTTTCTATAGGTTCTGATAGTCTAATAGTGCAAATGAAAACAATTAGTTCGGGAAATTTTATAAGACAAATATTCAGAGATTCCTGCCTTGAAGAGCTACTAGTTCCTTGAATTGATTTATTATATTTCCAATTGACGAGAGGAAGATTTAACATTTTCCGGAACTAAATTGCAGTTGTTGGTCCAAAACCTACATAATGGTTATAGGCTGAAACTAATGCTAATCTTTTTGATTTGCTACTGCTAACGATTTGTATTCTTGTATTGCTTTAACTTTATCAACCCAATACCTCATCTCTTATGTTCTATTCTTTTGTATGTTTCCAAAGTCTTTCTCTGATATACTTCTACACCTATAAACCTGATATACTGAAAATCTGTAGTAGCTCCTAGAAGTCTTTGTATTTATGTCATCAGACTCCAAACTAAACACATATTGTTATCAGCACTGAAGTTTTATGCTAAATCTGAAAAACCATGAGTTGTGTCTGACCTCCATAGTAATTGCATATCTGAATCTACTATCTAGTTCTAGTACTGGGCGTCTTAGATTTTCTGCACCTCCTATTATTTTTAATGATGGAGATAATTGTATTATCAATACTAAAGTCATCTCTTGTAGTGATAACATAGCAGGGAAGAGGTATTCTAATTCTCTACTAGCAGCTTTTGGATGTTTATCACCTGTAATTAGTTATGGGAATTTAACTGCAAATTGAAATTATCAGGAGTTTTTATAGTCCAATTAACTGTATAGATTGGGTATTTAAAAAAAAGAAGAATCAATCTCTACATAGTAAAATACATGATAATAAACTCTAACCATCTAGAATTATCGAGACGTGACGGATAAAATGGGCCCCGCCATGCAGAATAACTCCATTCAGAGCAGCCCGCACAGGATTCATTTTGCATGCTATTGATCTTAGCTCCCAACCGGTCCTAAAACTAAATAGTAATATAGTTAGTTCTGTTGTTGCATGGCTTGTATTGTGTGAATCTTGCTAAGAAATACACTAAAGATAACTTTTACACTACATCTAATTCTGGTACATAATTGTTGATTAGAAGAAGAGAGTAGGGAAATACATTTTGCGGTACAATAAGAATAACAGAAATTCTACCATCGGTGAAACTAAGTTAGTAACGGATAAAGGATATTATATTATTCATAATTAGTGCATCTTAATATGACATAGCTGGTTAGTGAAAATTCACGTACTAAGACAGGGAATCCATCATATGGATATAAGCTTAGAATATGATTTAACAAGACTAGGAGAGTCTTTTTAATTAGATTATATATATTGAAGTGGGTTACTTTTTGTGCATGTCTAAAAATATTCTGATCATAAGTTGCCTCTAGTTACAATATAACTCATAAGTTTGTATATAAATACACATACCAGGTGATATTTCAATTAAACCCTTCGAAGGATCAGAATGAAGAGATAACCTGTTTATAGTATGAAGGCTATAGATCTATCACTCCTATGTGCGAATTCATAAATTATGAGATAAGAAGCACAAAAACGTTAAGGAATAAGACCACCAAAGAAGAATGGGAAGCTGAACCTGAACTCGAAAAGGTACAAGAAGAGAAAAAGCAACAACAACTATTCGGGTAACGCAGCGAATTAGATTTAGAGCGAACCGCAACTTCT
>JAICSL010000167.1 GCA_025936955.1 Nitrososphaeraceae archaeon | reverse complement strand
TCTAACGTCTAAAATAAAAATGTCTTCACAATTATCTATTTTTTGTTTCAGACTAGAAGGGCTAATTTGAATATTGTTAATCTGCTCCTTATTACTTTGTTTCGTCATATTCTTGCTATCTTAAAAGATCAACATTGCCATTATTTTAGTTATTGGTGACTATCAAGTAAAACACGATATAGGTCTGATACTAAAAATTACAACTGCGCTCAATATAACAATGGTTAATTCGACTAATTCATGGAATTAGCTATTCCTATATTGGGCAATCCACTGTATATTAATAATTCAGATAAACTATTATACTAAAATTGTTAATGAAATAGCATCATGAAAGAAAGATGCTACACTAAATATCTAATATTAAGTGAATATTCTCTTATTTTTGTTATTTGGGATTCAATTAGATCCAAGGATTCTATATAATCTTTATAATCACGATTCTTTTCTAGGAATTATACTTTGAAAGTATCAGGCAGATATACTACGCAAGTATAGTTGCTTAAGGGGTATTTGTAAAATTGGTTAGACTTCTATTGATTCTCACACTTGATCTAACTCGAAACATTTGAATATGCTTCGAAAGCAAATATCACGTTATACAATATAATGTCTTGTATTATTAATATCAGATTAGTAATAATTTTCTCTGGAGTATTCAAAACGGATCTGAGCACTTAGAATGATTAAAACTGATAATGACAAGTTAACTTCCCTGATAGAAGATGAACAAGAACAACTTACCCAACAGATTTCAAAAGACAAGGTAAATTATTTTGCTCTTATCCTCAAGAATATTTCAAAAGTATTCCATTCCCCCGCTGGCAGAACTATAGCTTTAGATGATATTAATTTTGCAGTTAAGAAAGGAGAATTTGTATCAATAGCAGGACCTTCTGGAAGCGGAAAGTCTACCTTATTAAACATGATTGGAGGTTTAGATAAGCCTTCTTTTGGAAAGGTATTGATCAATGATATTGATGTATTTTTACAAAAAGATTCTAAGATAGCTGAAATAAGAAATAAAATGATTGGTTTTGTATTCCAGTCTTATAATCTTATCAATAGGATGACTGTTCAGGAAAATGTAGAATTTCCTGGTATTTTGATGAGTAACGATGGTAAAGGCAGCGAAAATAACATGGAGCGAATTCGTAGTCGTTCCAAAGCATTACTTGATGGTCTGGGTATTGGCGACAAATACAAGATGAAATCATCTGATTTAAGTGGTGGACAGCAACAGAGAGTGGCAATAGCAAGAGCCCTTATCAATAATCCTGCCATATTACTGGCAGATGAACCTTTAGGTAGTTTAGATAGTAGAACTGGACTAGATATATTTAATTTATTTAAAATGATATCAAAGAAATATGAAACAACTATAGTAATGGTTACACACAATATTGAGTTAGCAAGCCAAACAGACAGGTCTATATATCTTAAAGACGGTAGAATGGAAAAAGAGATAATAAACAAGTAAAATTATTATATGAATATAAAATATTTTCTTAAACTATCATTCAAAGCCTTATTGGATAGAAAACTTCGATCAGCATTGACCATATTAATGGTTGTGGTGGGGAGTAGTCTTATGGTTTCTCTAAATGGCCTCATTGCTGGATTACAAAGTTTTGTAGAAGGGGCGTTTAACAAGCTTGCTCCTAATGTACTTGTTGTATCTAGTTTTCTATCACATGGAAGCAGCACAGCTAATACAGGCAGTAGCGGGACTCGATCGGCATCTGTGCCTTCATTTTTTGGGCAAGGATTAATATCTACTCCTATAATAAATCTAGATTCTACTATAATAAACAAAATAAATTCTCTTCCATACGTACAAGACATAATACCGAGCTACCAGGGAATAGTGAGCATAGAATCAAAAAGCTCAAAGACCAATACTACTCCAGAATCTAGATTTACAAGCGTTCTTTCAATCGATCCTCAAAAGCTTAATGTTATTGCCCCCAGTATAGAATTTGAGGATCGTGCGAACTCATCTTTTATGTCGGGAACGGCCAATAGATTTCCTTCTATAATTTTGTCAAAAGATATTGCAGGCCTAGATGCAAGGAACCCATTTGCTAAAGTAGGTCAGTCTGTTACTCTAAGATATTTTTATATAGACCCAACTATATCTGGGCGGAAAGAAAACTCTCAAACATTTACTGTAGTTGGAATCATGAAACCTATTGGTAATCCTACAATAGATAGAGCTGTTGTTATTAGCACCGAATCTGGAGGTAATCTGTTTTATAGATCAGGCAAATATGACTCATTATTTGTAATTGCAAAATCAGCTGATTTTGTAGACAGAATTGAAAGGGAGATCAGAGATGTTTATGGTAACGATATTGGTATAACAACTTCAAAGGCCATTTTAAATACGATAAAACAATTTACAAGCGGCTTTAGCATTTTCATCTCAAGTATTGCACTTATCTCATTATTAGTTGGAGCTGTGGGAATTGTTACTACTATGTATACATCAGTAGTGGAGAGAACAAAAGAGATTGGAGTGATGAAGGCAATTGGAGCCAAAAACGGGATTGTTCTTGGTTTTTTCTTGATAGAATCTTTGATAATAGGTATTTTGGGAGCTTCTATAGGGTTAGTTCTAGGGATCGCTGGAAGTTATCTGCTAACAAAATTATTTTCAACACGAGGAGGTGAGATATTGTCAGTTATAACACCTGTCTTTTTAGTATCAGATCTTCTTTTCGTTTGGGTTGTCTCTGTTGCCCTAAGTTTGGTAGCAGGTGTATATCCTGCATGGAAGGCTTCAAGACTATCTCCAATTACAGCATTAAGAAGAGATTAAGATATGTTATTATCAGGAGATTTCTCTCTATTTCTTTTATCTTCCGACATTTGTAGATTGATTACTAATAGCATCCCCTTTAGTATCAGGAAACACCCTCTTGACATATCTTGTTAATACAAAATATTGAATGATTAAAGATGAAAGAACAACACCAAAAGTTATAGTAGCGATTGTATGCTTGAAATTACCTTCTGGTAACGATGCGACTAGGGCAACTGATATTGCTCCACGCATGCCACCAAGCACAACTATATGCCGCCATATCAAAGGAATCTTTTCCTTTGTGAACCTGTTTGTAGCAGCAAGGATAGGGTACGTGGATGCTATTCTTGCAACAAATACAGCAACGGATGCTAGAATAATTAAAAATAAATTTTGACCGATACTAACAATATTCATACTTATTCCAAGATAAAGAAATGCAGCCGAATTGGCAAAAAATGCAATCATCTCCCAGAAATTAAAAACAGATAAGCGTACTTTTAAGCTCATATGTGCTTCTTGCTTTACTGTCACATTACCAAAGTAAAGGCCTGCAACTGCTGCTGCAATCAAACCAGAAAGACCTAAAGAATTTGCCAGTGCAACAGAACCAAATACTGTTGCTACAGTCAGTACAGTCTCAGACAAAGGATCATTCATTAGTGTATGTAATCTGTGTGTTGCCGCCGCTATTGTTAATCCTATAGCGGCCCCGCCAAAAAATACTATAACAAAATGACCGGTTTCTCCAATAAAATAAAGATTATTTAGAGTTGTAAAAGGTGAAAAGACCGTAGGATTTGCAGCTGGTATTGTTGATGGCGTGCTATTTATCGGATTGGTAATAGAGCTTGTAGCCAGAGTTAGTGCTAGAACAGAAGAAAATATTATTAGTCCAGTAGCATCATTAAAGCTTGCTTCAAATTCCATCAATGTAGAAAGTTGTTTTGGCACCTTTAGTCTCTTGAATATCTCTATTACAATTGCTGGGTCAGTGGGTGCTATCAACGCAGCAAACGTAAAAGCAATACCAAAGGCAAGACCTGCTATATATGACAACAATAATCCTGCAACAAGCATAGACACAACTACGCTGACCGTAGCCAAGAGCATAGCTGAAATCCTTATAGTCTTGAATTCCTTGTAATTTACTTTCATCATGGCTTCAAAAATCAATGGCGGTATTACAAAGTTAATAATCAAATTCGGATCTACTCTAAATTGTTTGATATCAATTATACTTAGACCAGCAAAATCAAGAAAAGAAATCCCAATTCCAAATCCTACAAGTATCATAGTATGAGGAATATTAATTCTAGACGATACAAAAGCTGCTGCGAATATCATAGCTAAGAATACTGGGATAGCGTATTGTGAACTAAGAATAATTGCATTGTTGCTGCTATCAGAAAGAAGAGCGACCATTATCCCTGAGAAACTAGAATACATTATTATCATTCCATTCTCAGCATTATCTCCTAATCCTATTTTTCAACTCGTAAATAATAATGTATAACAAACATTCATTATTCAGTATCAGATCCATATTGATCTAGTTCTCTGATGCTAATTGACTTTAGGCATGAGTTTGCGTTGGATGAATGGAGTTAAAATTTTAATCTCGTAGTTATTGGCTGAGGTCAAAACTCATTGATCGTTATTTGCAGAATAATACTATCAGAAAATATTGTTTCCACATTTGTATCTAAAATTGCGTAGAAACAATATTAGATAATAAAAAAGGAATACAAATTATACTAGGGCCAGGTAATAAAAAAAATATATAATAATATTATTACAACAAAAAGCCAAGATTATAATAAGTCGCGATAATTAACGATACATATCAACCCACAGTTTTAACGTTTGTTCGATTTTTTCAACCATTGTTTTCCTCGTCAAATTGTTTAAAGTGCATGGTCGGAGAACCGGTCGGAAAACCTCGGTTTTAATTATACAAAACTTGGAAAACAGGTCGTAATCGCAAATTTATACGACCAAAAGATCTTATTCTAAATATGTTAATTTTAT
>JAICSL010000002.1 GCA_025936955.1 Nitrososphaeraceae archaeon | reverse complement strand
GAATCGTGAGCTATGAATAGTTGAAGGGCATGTAAAGAATGGTAAAATAAGATTATATGTAATCCATTTGCAATACATATTAAGTTGATAATGTAGTAAGGATTGCTCTTAAGACGTGTTTATCGAGAGGAAATCAAGCAATCTTTGAACACTTCACATTATTAAAAAAGATGAGTATATCAATATCTTGTATCTATTATCCTTGATTCACTCGCCTAGGAATTATGTTATCATGGATAATCTTTCTGACAAGTGCTGATCAAATATGTGGATAACATTTGGAATCTTTACTCAAATATCACTTTGTGACGATCGATCTATTACAAAGCAAAACAAGAATCAATAGGGTTTATTAATCAATGAAGCTTCTTAATTTGATGTCTGACTTTTCTTCTGTATATTATAGCTAGATAAGCCAATGATGACAGGATGAAGCTTGGAATTGTAGCGCCTATTGTGGGCCAACTAGAAACATAAATTGGCGAAATGGATGACAAGAGGTAGTAGAGTAGTATCCCGAATATCCACGCAACGATAGCAGGGTATCCTACTTTCTTCGTTTCCTTTCCATACATCATGTTTTCTGAATATACACGACGCTTCACAATGTAATAATCCGCCAAAACAACTCCAAATAAAGGGACAAAAACAGATCCTATTAAAAAAAGAAAAGTCTCGTATTCAATAATCGGAATCACTATGGCCAGAATAGTACTTAGGCACATAAAAGCAATTATCAAATAACGCTGATTAATATTTCGAATGATACTCTGTGTAGAGACTGCTGCAGAATATACATCTGCGAAAGCATTATCTGTTTCATCTACAAGAATTATTAATAATAGAAAGCCAAAGACTAATGATTGGATGGCCGAAATTAATGCAACAATGTCGCTAACACCTATGAGTACTCCGCCAAAATAAAATAACATATTCGTTATAGCAAAGCCTAAGAATGTACCCCTGAATGCACTTTTGCTATTCGTTGCAAATCTGTTATAATCTGATACAAGTGGCATCCAAGATATAGGCATAGCTATCACAATATCCAAAGCTGAGAAAAAGGACATTCCATTACCAGGAGAGGAAATGACTTTTGAAAAACTTCCAGACATAACAAGACTGATAACAATTATTGCTGAAGAAGCATAAACGATCCATATGGCAAATTTTGTAATCCCTTTTTTTATTATAGTAATAGGACCAGTAACACCAATGAATGTAACAAGAGCTCCGATTAGAAACGTCAAAACCAAATGTAAAGTATAATTTGCTCCTAATAATGCCTCTGCTGACTTTGAGATTATCATAATTTCAAATGTTGTCCACCCGATAAGCTGTATTATATTCAGTATAGCTGGAAGATAGGATCCACAAATACCAAAAGATGGCCTCATACTTATTAAAGATGGAATTCCATGATCACTCCCAATCTTTCCTGCTAGAGCTAGGAGCAAAGAACCTACAAGAGAACCGATAATAATTGCAAGCATGGAATCGAGAAATCTGGCAGAGGAGAGAAAAGAACCTGCAGAAAAAACTAATAATCCTACTCCTAGACTAGACCAAAGCGCAAAGTAATCGCGTCCTCGAAATAATCTGTGTTTTTGAGTTACAGGTTCAATATCCCATTCGGAGGGCTCTGGAATCATATCGATTTATGTCTATTAATAATGTATGATAAAAAGTATGATAAAAAGTATGTCCTTAGATATTACAACTTATCGAGACTAAATTATTTTTAATTTCCTATTTAGATGAGAATGCATGATCGTTGAACTGATGCTGATAATCATTAAATGACTTGACTTATTGGTTCGTAGGAAATGTTGTAGACTCGTGATGGTTTTACACTTAAAGGAATATATTATGTTGTATAACTTTTTTAGCTGATTCCTCTAAATTATCTTGTGCATTAGGTTAACCCTCTTTAATTTAGACATTGCAATATGGAATTGACTGCAAATGATTTAGAAGATCGTGTAAGAATGATGTTTTGCGAAATACATAATAAAAGATGTCAAATTGTCAAAGGAAATGGAAAATGTTCTTGTTGCAATAAGAAGATGTGTTTATGTAATTATATACTTTAGAAGTATTTTTTGTATGCTGTTCTTATTGTAACCAATGCATATTTTCTGAAGATGTTATTGTAACCAATTACGCCAGACCTGGAATTCATCTGCTTACAACCTTGGACTTCTAATCAAGTCTATTCCATTCTTACGAAATTGATTCATATCCAGAAGAATGGCTGATTCATTAGAAGAGTACTAATAAATTAGAAATGCACTAATCGAAAGAATGTTCAGCCTAATACTAAAATAATTTAATCAACCTAAAGTATGTGGTTAGAATAAACGATTATGTTTACTCTATCAATTGTTCCGTCTTACATTTGCGAATATATCATTTTGGTATGAAGAGTGTTCTATAATAAATGAGTGATATTAGATAAGTAGTTGTTAGTGCACATATATAAGATTAATAACTTCGCTAACCATACAGCAGTTTTCTATATTACGATTATTCTCTAAAAGCCCCAAAAAAAGTGATATATAAACTCTAACCGACTGAGCCGGTAATTAATATAATCTGCGAAAGAGAATTATAACAGGTGGCACTTGTATTATATTATCTATATTTTTGCCTGGATACTTGAGATCGCTTTGCATTATATTATGCTTTCTAAAATCATAACCAATTCCCATATTTCATATGAATATTTCATAGATCTTTAGGAAGCCTAATATCTAGATGTGAACTACTATAGGCTGTATGGTTTAAAATCATGAAACTATTTTATGATTATCTTTTTTTAAATATTATTATCCATTTTCATCCTCAATTCATGTAAATATATCTTTCGATTATTTCAATTTGAATGCCAACGAGATATAAAAAAAAGTCAAACATGTTGTGAGTAATTCATTATCTGAATATAATCTAAAAGGATGAATCATAATACAGATTTATCGTTTATTTTTTCAGTAATGTCATAAATTAATTTATAAGATTTGTCTAAATCTTGCTGTTTTTGAAGAACTGATCTGATCCTTTCAAATCTTGTTTTAATCTTTATAGTATCTGATTTGAATACATCTTCAGCTAGTTTGTTGGCTTGATCCAAATAATTACGTATCTGATCCATCACAAAAGGATTCTCAGTAAGAAGTGCTGCGATCAAATCAGGATCATGTGTTAAAATACTCTCACTTAAAAGAGATTGTACTCCAAAGGTGGTTCCAGCCATTGTCTTTAATGATATTGTGTCTTCCTCAGACAATATGCTTGCAAAAACTAGATTTATGTAATGAGTCAATCCTAAAATTATTGCAATAGATTTATCGTGACTTTCAGCATTTGGTATAACACTAATAATTGCTCCGTGGAAGAGGTCTTCTAGAATTCTTAATTCTCTCTCTTTACATCTGACTGGTATCAGTATAATTCTCATTTGATTTATTGTCTTTGCTCCTGGTCCAAACATGGGATGTATGCAAAGAGGATTAATATTCTTCGAAATTTCTTTAAGTGTTTTGATAATATTGTGTTTTACTGATGATATCTCAGCTAATATAGACCCAGACTTCATTTTTTTTGCACATTCTTTAATCGTCAATGGTGTGTTTTTAATAGGTACACAAACTAATACCATATCTGCACTTTTGACGCAATCATCGATACTCTCAGCAATTGTAGCAGTTGTATATAGTCTCAGTGATCGTAGATCCTCGTCATAAAGTGTGAGTCGAATGTTTTCTCTGGTAGAAAAATATTTTGAAAACCAATAACCCATTTTTCCTGCTGCGCCGATAATTGCTATTTCATTTAACATAGTAAAGCTGTCACACGAGGTCAGATGGTGGTATTTAGTAGATTCAATCCTTTCTCTAAATTGTTTTCTGGCTGGCAAGCAGAAATTCTAATATATTGCTTATATGAATCGCCAAATGCACTACCCGGGGCAACCGCTACTCCCAAATTTAAAAGTCTATCTACAATCGTAATATCGTCTACTCCGCTTTTGAGTTTGGGATAAACATACATCGCTCCATCGGGAACAGTAAAGGAAATCGACATTTTCCGTAGTTTATCTGAAACAATATCTAATCGTTTCTTAATTCGTTTAACATTTTCTGCAGTACTTTCCTCTAAAGCTGCTAGCGCAGAGTATTGCATAGGCTCCGCTACACTGGTTAGCGCAGTAGCCTGAATTTTGGCCATCTGAGCAATGATGTCATCCTTGGCGATTGCATATCCAACTCTGAATCCCGTCATAGCATAACCTTTTGAAAATGATGAGATCATTATGCCTTTATCATAATTATATTCTAAAATGCTTTTGAAGCCGTTGAAAGCATAATCAGAATAAACCTCGTCGCTGAGTATATAAAGATCATGGTCTTTTGCAAACTGGATAATTTTATTGAGTGTGTTATCATCCAAGATCTTTCCAGTAGGATTATTTGGATAGTTTAGAACAATCATTTTAGTATTAGCACTTATAATTTCTTCAAATTGGGTTATATTAGGCCTCCAATTTTCTTCAAGTGTAGTTTCGATAACTTTATTCTTGGATCCAATAAAATTAACGCATTCTTTGTAGGCTGGCCAGGCAGGTTCTATCGAAATAAGTTCATCGCCTGCTTTTAGCAGTGATACGATCGCGCTGAAAACAGCAAATCGTGCACCAACTGTGATCATCACTTGATCAGCAGCAACATGATTACCAACTTTGTTCGCAATTGCCTGCCTTAACTCTTTAATTCCTGTTGTTTCAGTATAATGATAATGTCTTAAATCATATGACTCTGACAGTACCCTTTTTACATTCTGAGGTGCAGGGTAATCCGGTTCTCCTATTTCCATATGAATAATATTTTTTCCTGATGCTTCTATTTGCTTAGCCATTGTAAAAATATTCATATGTGTTTGTCGGTGAGCTACATCTTTGAATTGTTGTTGATTTTTCTGCACTCTCACCGACTCGATTAATAAAATATTAAGCAACCTTCCACAAAAATCAGGATCCATTCCCACTTCTTTGGAAGATTCCAAAATTGAATTTCGAACGTCTTGTTCGACTTTCTCATCCATAACATTCATGTTCATCTGGGCTTTTATTTTGCCAATTTGTTTTGAGAGCTCCATCCGCTTCTGAACTCTTAATATAATATCAGTGGTGATACTGCGTATTTCCCTTCTCAATCCTTCTAATTCTTCATTTTTGTCGTTCATACTATTCACTCATTTTAATATGAAAGGAATTAGGCCATACCTTATGGCGTGGTCAGCAAGCACCATCGATACCACACATTCAACTATGGGCGGAGCTCTTGGAACTACACAAGGGTCATGTCTACCTGGAACATTTAGATCAATTTCTGAACCCGTGGAAACATCAAGGGTCCTCTGGGTCTTGGCTATAGATGCAGCAGGCTTGAACCCTATTCGGATCTTAATTGGCATTCCATTTGACAATCCGCCTAGAATTCCCCCGGAATTATTAGTCTTAGTTAGTATTTTGCCATTTTCTATAGTATATAAGTCATTATTTTCAGATCCCCGGATTTTTGAACCTTCAAAACCTGATCCGAACTCAATCGCCTTTACCGCCGGAATACTAAATAGTGCTTTGCTAAGATCGGATTCTAATGATCCAAATATAGGTTCACCTAGACCCGCAGGCAAGCCTATTGATATACATTCCACAACCCCTCCAAGGGAATCGCCCGATCTCTTTGCATTCAAAATTGCAGATTTCATTTTATCTGCTGTTTCAATATGAGGACATCTTGCCTCGTTTTTATATCTATACTTTATTGCTTCCTCCAAAGTCACCTCGGCAGATTTAACATTTCCAATTTCTATTGTATAAGCTATTGTTTCTATCCCCATAGTATACCTTAATAGTTTCTGACTGATTGCTCCTGACATGACAAGTGTAGCGGTTAACCTTCCAGAGAATCTACCACTGCCACGATAATCATTAAAACCGCCATATTTTACCCTTGCTGGATAATCTGAATGGCCTGGTCTTGGTATGTTCTTTAGAAGTTCATAGGATCTTGAATCGGTATCTTTATTCTGTATCATCATGCAGATGGGAGCTCCTGTAGTGAAACCATTAAACACACCAGAAAGAATTTCAACTCTGTCCTCCTCTTTTCGCTGAGTAGTAATCACTGACTGACCTGGCTTTCTTAAATCCAACAATGACTGAATGTCTGATTCATTTAGTGGGAGGCCCGCAGGACATCCATCTACTACCATTCCGATGCATTTTCCATGACTCTCCCCAAAACTCATTGACACGAAGCGTTCCCCAAGTATATTTCCCACCATCGCTATTAATATAATCAATTACAATTCTGTTCTATATATTTGACTTAAAGTCCTGACTACTAGTACAAATTAAGGATCAATTTGGAGACATTTTTTATAGTAAAAGTAGGCTAGTAAATCATATAAATAGAATGTACAAAGCAGAGTAGTTAGCCTATATCTTTATTGTGCATCAACTCTTTTAATGTAGATAAGTCAAAGGCTCATTCACGGGTAGTTAATAAGCCTTTATGAATAAGTATAGAATAATATTATGATCAAAATTGGTAGTACTGAGCAGCTGGATATGTTCAATCTCTAAGAACAAAATCTCATAAGAACAATTGCTTAACTTATTCTAATCAAACACTACTGATAATTCTGTGATCTCACTTAATAGTAACCAAATTTTATTCTTAATGAAGTGGAATCAATCAGTGATATGATTGTATGTCGTCATCAATGTACAAGGTGTGGAACTATATACTGTTGTGAAAATGATGGTAATTGCTTTATGCCATTTCAGTATAGTAAATGTCATTTATGCAAAAAAATGTTATGAAATTAAATGATTTTTTGTCTGGATTTTGAGAGCCACAGCGAAACAATCTGTTTTTCCAATTTTCCATTTGTATTACCAGTGATTGTAACGCGAAAAGATGAAAAAATTATCTCGATTTGTTAAACAAGCTTGTTTCCATTAGCCATCAAAATCCAGTCGTACGAATGGCAATAGGTTACTATTGAGCAGTATTTGTTTACATATATCAGTTTAACCACGGTATGATATATTTCAGTGTCAATTGTCTAAATGGAAGTGTGCTGGATCATAATTTAAGATATTTATATCATAATTGCTTGGATATGCCGCAAATTCCAAATATGTGTGGTATATATCATAATTTCTTGCTCAACGATCTTATTAAAGACAGAATAGATGAACAAAAACCTAGAAAGGAAGGACTTTCGTATATTATAGATAAACTACAGGGTCTTGATAAGGAAGATTTTGGATCCCTTGCCCCTTTTATTGATGTTGTAAAGATATATGGATCTCTCCCTTTCTTAATTTCCGATTCTGTTTTAGAAAAGAAAATTAAGTTTTATCATGACTTTGACATACTGGTTTCTATAGGAAGTACAATTGGCGAGTTCGCTATATTGGAAGATTCGCTTGATAGATTTGTAAAAGAGACTAAAAAAGTTGGATTTGACATAATTGAGATTGGCGAAAATAATATTCAGCTAAATATGGACCAAAAGAAGAAAATTTCTGAGACTATATTATCAAAAAATATAGATATTCAATGGAAGGTAGGCAAAAAAGATCCAAGGCATCAGCTTGGTATTGATAGGACACTATCTATGATTCACGATGCATTAAAAATGAGCTCTAACAAGGTAATAATAGAAGCAAATGAAGGAATTAATGTTGGTATCTATGATGAAAACGGAGCCATAAAGTGGAATTTTGTTGTTGCACTCACTTCAAAATATCCTCCTAGAACATTTGTGTTTGAAGCACCGTTTGAACCACAACAATCGGCTTTGATTGCAGAATTTGGGCAGCGTGTAAATTTGGCTGAAATACATCCTGATGTCATTGCATCAGTTGAATCTCAACGCAGAGGATTTTTATCAAAATCATCTTTTGGTGTCTCATATACAAGAAAGGACCCTACTGGCGGTCCAGCAGCTAAATTTATCTACTATATAATAAAGACAAAATATCCTATAGAACAAGGTGAACTTATGAATTTAAGCCACCTTCCAAGAAGAACAGTACAAGGTGCAATTGAAGAGCTTAAGAAACAGGGATTAGTGATTGAGAGAATTAATCTAGAGGATGCTAGAAAGAAGGTTTATACTGCTGTCCAGTCCGATTGGCTGTAACTATTTGCAAATGCTTTTGTAACTACTTATGTGAGTCGACACTGAAATATTACAAAATTAGACATGTTTATCATAATCTTTCTTTTTATATTGGATGTAATGGAAAGATGATTTTTCATGTAGGCACTAAATAGTATCACTGTATTATTCCTGCTAAAACATAATTGGATTAAATGTATTGTGCTTAGACATACATAATATCTTGAGGCTCTATACCTCTAGGATAGAAAGAGAGATATTTGAGTTGATTTGCATAAAAAACAGACTGTAGTTGGTGAAGAAATGAAATGGGATACGCTTATCCAGAAGTTATAGTTGATACTCAGTGGGTAGAAAATCATATAAATGACTCAAATGTACGCATAGCGGAAGTAGATTATGATCCCAAGTCAAATTACAATTTAGGTCATATACCCGGAGCTACATTGTTCGACTGGAAACAAGATATAAATGACCCATTAAGTAGGAATATTTTGAATCAAGAGGCTTGCGAGGAGTTACTTCGAAGATCTGGTGTCAATAATGACACTATATTAATCCTCTACGGTGATTTTAATAATTGGTTTGCTGCTTTTGCATTCTGGGCATTCAAATACTATGGATATCAAGATATGAGGATAATGAATGGTGGCAGAAAGAAATGGCTGGAAGAAGATAGACCATTAACCAAAGACATTCCACAATATCCTAAAGGAACTTTCAGAATTCAAACAGAACCTGATGAGAAAATTAGAGTCTTTTTAAATGGTGTAAATGAGGCAATAAAAAGAAAGGATAAGATTAAGCTTGTCGACGTTAGAAGCCCAAAAGAATTTACTGGTGAAATATTAGCTCCGCCTGAATATCCAACAGAGCATGCTCAGAGAGGTGGTCATATTCCGGGGGCAGAGAATATACCTTGGAGTCAAGCCGTGAATGATGATGGCACATTTAAATCTGTAGAGGAGCTAAAGAAGATATATGAATCAAAAGGTATCAGTTCTGACAAAGAAATAATTTCATATTGCAGAATAGGAGAGAGATCATCGCATACGTGGTTTGTTCTTAAATATTTACTAGGTTATCCAAATGTGAAAAACTATGATGGCTCGTGGACTGAATGGGGAAATATGATTGCTAATCAAATAGAAAAATAAAAGATATCAACAAAAGAATTCGGCAAATTATTTTAATTTCTTGACTAGGAAATGAAAGAGATTTTCTTCTCTCCTTGTCTCTAGAAGCAACTGACCATTCTCGTCTGTCCATCTTACCATTTCAAGATCTGCTGTAGTGTCATCTGATACTAAATGAACTATATCCCCCGTCTGTATTTCTGTGAGCAATTCTTCGAGCTTTGAGAGTGTGGCTGAACATTCAACTCCTATCTGAAGCATCTCATGATCAGGGAATGCAGCAAAGCATCTTACATGTAATTGCTGGATTATAGAACGTATCATATCATGACATTCTTCAATGGTTCTAAGATCTACAAGGTCGTCTCTAATATTCGATGCCTCTATTTTGACAAACCATCCGTCAGTATATGGTAAATCATTTACTAACTTGGGTCGATCTATTATTGATGTGTTAATTTCGACAATCTTCCCCTTTATCGGGCTTCTCACAACGCCGAAATACTTGTTGCTTTCAATAGTTCCTATGCTTTTTCCTTTTTCTAGACTTGTGCCAACTGGCTTTATTTTTATTGCATTCAATATACCTGCTAGATATGATAACACAGTTGTAATTCCAACGGTTACGGTCTTATCGTTTAACTCAATGTTCATCCATACCAAGTTTTCTACGTCATAAAAAAGACCTTCGGGGAAAATACAATGGCTTATTTTCATCAAATTCGATAATGTTAGATACTAAGTTTATTCTTTTTGTCATGATCAAAACTACTATATGCTCATTGAATATTCTAGTTATGGTTAATGTTTATTGGGAGATAGAACTGTTGATAAATCATGTTGTTGGAATAATGAAGGTTCCCTTCATCTATAATGCTTGCAGCAGTCAGAATTAAATTAAATTAAATTTAAATTGATTTCCGATAGAAAAGAATAGTTACATAATTTAGAATAAGATAGGCCGACATGGTATATTATATTTAAAAAACCAAATTCTAAAACTAATTGATAGGTACCGAGAATATGCTGATAACGAGTAAGTTGCTTAGCTTATTAAATTGTAATCATCATGTCTAATTGATTTCCACCATGAGGACTATGTTTAGTCTCGAAATTTAACAAAATAATTTATTATCGCCATGTGTACAAAAAGTAACTGCCTCTATAGAGTAATCAGGAGTTTTCATATTCTTTTTCATTGATTAGTTCCTCTAGTGATCTCTTGCTAGTACGACGTCCGTATAACATCATTAGAAGAGCTGCGATAAAGGAGAACAAAGATATTATTATCATCAGATTTAAAAAACCAAAAGGTCTAAACAAAACAAAAATAATGGGACCAGTGGCAGCGAGTGCTCTACTACATCCCTCAATAATTCCTGAAGCTGATGTTCGTATTTTAGTGGCAAAATTCTCTGCAGTATAAGATATTAAAGTGTTAACTAGCCATGCATTTGATGCAAATGCCAGGAAACTTGCAATAACTAAACCTGTGTAATCAGTAATTAAAATTCCACGCAAAATAAACGAAATACCCATAACGAATCCTGCAACAGCAAATTGATGTTTTCTCTCAAGCTTGTCAGCTATTAAAATTGATAAAAGTCCGCCAGCCATAAAGCCGATACTTCCAATAGTATTTATAGAAATAGATTCAGCTAATGAATATCCTTGGTTGACATATTCAACTACGAGTAATAAAGATGCATATACTGGTACTAGTATGAGAAACCAGATGCAAATAAGAAATAATATCTTAAGCAATAATTGAATATTAATAAATTGACGGAGACTAGATTTTCTGCTATATAGATTATTCTTTATTAGAGGATCCAATGGTTTGATGCCTAATAATTGCAATGACTTATTTGTATCCTTAATTTTACCTTTTGATAATAACCAGCGTGGCGACTCAGGCATTTTAGATCTAAAGGGTACCACAACAAAGGCAATAACTCCAGGGATCAACATAATGATCCTCCAATTGTACATTCCTACAAGCCCACCTGTTTGAAGTAGTATGAACGAAATTGGGCCCGATGAAGCTACGCCTACCCACCCCAGAGCCATTATAATGGAGGTGTATCTTCCTCTTTTTGCCTTTGGAGATATCTCTCCGATATATGTTCCCACGATCACTATTTCAGACCCAATTCCCACTCCTGTCAGCAATCTAAAAATAGTAAATTGTGTCATGTCTTGCGATATAGATACCAAGAAAGAACTAATTCCTAGGATTAGACCGGCAATTATTATGGCAGGTTTTCTTCCATAGTAATCAGCTATTATAGCAATACAAAGGGCTCCTATTACATACCCTAATACGAACATAGTTCCTCCGTAAGCTATTTGAGCATCTCCGATGTTCCATGTTGTCTTTAGGACAGGAGATATGTAGGCATAATTTGAGATATCGTAGTAGGTAAAGAAAATAGATAGACTTATCGCTACTACTATACTAGTTTTAAGTGGAATTCTCTTTAATGCATCAATCTTTGTTCCTAACTCATTACTATCGACATAATTCCCTGAATTCATTATTCTGTCGAACTACTGGTGAAGAGTTATTTTCACGTATAAATGCTTTTTATATCTTATTCAAATGATTTGATAAAATCAAGTTTGTGATAGTAAGGAGTCTAAATTAATCACTTGACGTTTTTTGCACAGCCATCACAATATCTCTCTATAACCGTAATGCCGCCACCCACATTAAACAATGCTTCTTGCGTAGCTATATTACCACAGCTCTTACAGAATTTAGTTTTTCCTTTAGGGTCCGTAAATGACCTTACCGATGTAAAAGTTTTTTCCATTATTATATTCACCCAGCAAAAATTCCTAAGATGACCGATGTTTCATATGATAAGTAATCAATTGCGACAGCCATAGTTTTTAGGTTATTATGCATTACATAATAAGTATGCATCATATATATGAGTGTACTTATTTTAAGTTGCTGCTTATTCAAATAGTAAATCTAATGCGATCTTTTATTTGTCATAGTCAATCTTCTCTTCTCATATAATAGTGTCTTAGCAGTAGGCAGGAAGCAAAAAGACGATTAATTTATACGAAGGAACCTACATCTGCAGATCTAGTAATTTATATTCATTAAAATAATAGAGAGCAAAATAAAAAATTGGCTTGAGTCATAATAGTTTAGATTTTGTTGTTCACCCAACAACAATACTTTGCTATCCACTTTTAAGTTGGCGTATTGAACCATTCCTCATTTTATTTTATAACAAAATTTTGTTTACTATCAATAATACCTTCTCATCCCTCACTTTTATTATTTTATGTGTCTTGGTTCCGAACTTTTAATGAGATGTAGAGGCTAATTTGATGGTTGGTAACTTTTAATTTCCATTTATGATGATAAGCAAAAGATTAGGAATATGAGATATAATCATCTAGCAATTTCTTTTCAATACTACTGTCAAATTACCAAATAGAGTTTAATTGATTTCTATGACCAAATAATATAGGATATATTATATATTATAATATTGTTATTACCAAAGATCCTGATATTCACATTATGAGGCCTCGATAACGTTGCGATATATTTGATAGAAATAAAGCATGCAGAAATGATAGGAATTTATTCAGCTATACATCGATAATTTTTAGAACATGTAAGTTAAAGAGTAGATACTCACGAGTATTAATTAATATTATCATCACTTTTGTCGGGAAAGAATTGTATTCATTTTTTTATTAGTGGTCAGTTATTTTAAAAACTCACTACTCAAGATAAATCTTATTCTCATTAAGATACAAAACCAAGTAAAAATAATCTTTAATAATATGCTCTACTGTAGATTAAAAATTGTCTGCTTCCAACGATAACGTTGTTAGTGATAAGAGGGATAGATTTCTTGCAAAACTTACTGAATTTGATATTACTATACGGGGTGCATATTTAGCTACTATAATTCCTATTGAAGACCTAGTTAAAGATATTATCTCGCATCATTTTTGTTCGACTGCTGGCGAGAATGGCATTAATGAGGATAAACGTAGACAGTTCATATCACTTATTCTATCAGGTAGAAACGACTATAGTTTTTCATTTGGTATTATTGATATATTTGAAAAAATATTGACATCTAATTATCCAGATTTAATTCAGCAATATCCTAGATTGATAAATGATATTAGCGAATTGATAAAATTTCGCAATTGGCTAACGCATTCTATCCTTGATAAATCTGATGAATTCATGGTAAATAACTTTGTAGGTAATAGAATCAGATTAATATCTTATGATGACGCTGGCAAAATCCATTATAAAGATATATCTCGTTCGGAAATAGACGAAAGATTAGTAGATTATATGAATGTTCATTTTGCTCTTGAGGATATACTCGGTGAAGTTAAGGATCGTGTATTTACAAGGAGATATGATGGATATAAATCATAAAATTGTGGTATACGGATATATTTCAACAGATATTGTTCACAATACATTTTATTAATAAATACAGAATAATGCATTCATAATGGCATAGGATTAAAATTATATTATATAATTATATTATAAATGCTTTAATAATCCTTCTATTAATTCAACATCATACAGTATCGAGCATGTAAAGGTAACGACTTTAATCGTAGCTCAACATCAACATCTTTTTTTATATTAATTTGTCATAGGATAAACAATTCCGTTTTTTTATATTTTGTGTGATTTCGAGTTATCTTTTCTAAATGTCTCCTACCTGCAACATTACTTTAGAATTAACAGACTAACAGAATTATGATTTATGGTGTATTACCGATGTTGTCCACGCATTATGACATTGTATAGTTAAAACAAAAAATAAAAATCTCATGAAAAGACAAAAAAGTAGACTATTAAGGCAACAAGCATCAAGAAAATAATTTGTGAAAATCATTATCTTTTTTCACGTAATATTCAATCGAGTTACTATATTTGGTAATCAATGCCTTTAGTCAAGAGAACAATTAAAAAATTTAATATCTTTTTACACTATTATAGAGGATATCATCAAAAAATTAATTCGAGTCTGAATCGATAAAATCAATAGCTTATTTGTTGTATGAGTGGAACATGGAGTGTTAATTCCATTATTTATTTCATACACTTTCCATTGATTCGCCTGTATTATTCCTTTAATGTCACATTTAGATATCAGATGTATTATCATTAATTACTCTAGACATAAGATCTCCGTCAAAATGAACATACCGAGACCTAAGGCGTGGCCTATTCCTGTTCTGTTATTTGCTCTACCTTATCTGAATTAATGAATTGCCAAAAGCACTTCTCAGCAGGGTAATAATTGAATTGATTATAAAACCACTTTCGTCAAAATTATTAACAATTTATCCTTCTTCTACTACCTTGAGAATTTCACCAGACTTGATAATGTCTCCTTGAATCTTAGCGGCTTTTTGGACGAAGTTCACTTCAATGTCTGTTCCGCTATTTGGGATCTCTATGATCTCTCTACCATTCAGTTTTGAATTCCATTTGTTTATTGCATTTTCTAACTCCATCCCATTCAACAGCATCATCGCCAATAATTTTGTACGTTAGTTTTCCATCTGTAAGCGAGCGGCCCCATACACAGCAGGTATGTATCTATGCTGCGTTAAGTATATGAGTAGCAAGAGTTGACGAATCTAACATAGCTAACACAAAGACTGCCGTTAAAAGAATTCTGTAGATTAAATTTTCAAATAATCATAGAATATTACAGTCAACTATAGTTATAATACCATTAAAAGTATTCAATTACCGTACAACTTATATTTTGGTCTCCAAGGTAAGATTCTATGGTTAAGGGGCCTAAGAAAGGTGGCAGAGTACGTGACAAATGGAGAGATAAAAAATGGATTTTAGTTAATGCACCGTCTGCATTTGGAGGTGGCCCTTTGAATTATGCACCAATAACAGATGATGTTCGTGCGAGGGGACGAGTAATAGAAAATACAATGTACGATATTTTAAAAGAAGATCCAAATCAACACCAGACAAAAGTCTTTGTCCAGATTAACAACATTAACCAAGATACTGCTACTACTATCTTCAAAGGACATGAGTACGCTAAAGAGTTCCTGAGAAGCCTGATCCGGCGAGGTAGTTCGATGATAAACTTTGTAAAAGATTATACCACACTCGATGGGTATACTTTTAGAGTTACGGTTATTGCATTCAGTCAAAGAAGGTTGAATTCTTCAAAGAAGCATGATATTAGAATGGTTGCTGATAAGGTACTGGCTATTAAAATACCAAAACTAACGGTAGACCAGTTTGTACTGGAAGCAACAAAGGGCAAAATGAGTACAGATCTTCTAGACGATGCAAAGAAAATAGCATCACTACGACATATAGGCATTAAGAAAACAAAGCTGATTTCTACTCCAGAATCTCGTGCAATTGGAGAAGCAAAGACAATTGATTTAGAATCAGAGATAGTAGAAGAAGTTACAGGATCGCCACAATAACTTTCTAGTTAATATTTCTCCCCTGTCTTACAATATAGAATTATGATTGAAGATGTTCGATTCTCTATCGCGGAAATCAATATTGTAGTTCATGCCACTGAAGATAAAAGCATTATCTTAAGATCCCTGCATGATGTACTTTCGGTTAGTGAGGAAAAATTCTCATCTGTATATTTAGACGGTCATTTTGGAAATGAAATTGTATTGCTAACTGCGAATATTGCTTCTCCTGAAGCTAATGCTCTTGCTTCAAAAATTATCCTCTCGATGGGTAGTATAGATAGGATTCATCTTTCCAAGTTTTTCAATAAATATATTGATGAAAAGGGGAATCTTTATATCAGATTGGACAAACAAAAACTCTGTCAAGGTAAAATTTCCCTTTTCGATATTGACTCTATAAGAATCCGGTTCAGACCAATTAGAAAATACAGACCAACAAATAATTTGGAAAACTATAGGAGGTTTTTCACTTTAAACGAATAGACCTTTGTATTCATGATTTGAACTTTCGAGAAGTCCTTAGAATGGCAAGAATCTTGGAGATTGATATAGTGGGAACTGATAATAATGATAACATAGAAGAAAATGTTATTTATCGTTTAAATCAGAAACCCAAATCAACACCTAATTATCGTTACCTTGTAGTTTCCGAAAAAATTGATCCACTGTTTACTTCTGTCGATATTCTTGTAATCAGAGACTTTAAAAAAATCAAAGATAATCTAAAAAGAAATATTAAAAAGGGTATGGGATTAGAGGTTACGATATCAGATCTTCGGAAAGTAGAGGGTGCGCAAGTCGGAAAATGGTTCAATCAATTGAGAGAAATCCATAAATTCTGTAAATCTGCTCGGTGCCAACTTATTATTTCTAGTGGGGCGCATTCTCCTCTGGAAATGGTATCAGGTCGCTGTTTCGAATCAATACTAAAAACTTGCGATATGCAGCCAGAACATTATTGGCATGACCTAGAAAAATGGATTGAGTCGAGATGCTGGGGAAAGGTGTTTACAAATACTAAATAAAAGAGAGAAACGTCGTTATCTAACATTATTACACGAGACACAGTATGATGGTTTTACTATTGTTAATTTGATTAAAAAAAGAAACTCTGAACTTTTTGGAAATATTGCGACAGCCAAATCACATATGAAGTTGATTCATTCAGATAAAAATATATTAGTTGTTAGTTGTTTATTAGAATGCATTGAAAATATTCTGTCGACTATAGCATCCAGTAATCATCATATGGTGGTTTTAGATATTTCTGGAACTCTGAAAAAACAAAGAAGACGTTTTAATCACTCCTATAAATATCTACAAAATGTAATACAAGAAGAGTGTATAGATTGCAGTATGTAAACTTTAAAAAATAGAACCATATTTTTTAATGGCACATTTGTATGATATTACATCCATGCTAATTTCGAACTCTTTTTGTGGTAGTTATCTTGTTCATTATTCTATTGTATTATGTGCTGTGTCAGCCTTAAAAGTAAAAAATATGAACGTTTACTATAAACGTAATTTTACTATTCGAGCCAAAAGTAATTAAAATCTCTAAAGGTTAATACTGTGTTAGATATGTTTTGATATACGGGGGATGAGGTAATAATCGCTGCTCCAGACTGAGCCAAAAACGATGAAGATCTCGCGACGAACCGACCCTATTCTTACGTAATTGAAAACATACATCAATAATTACTTCAGTTTGTATAATATCCATTTAATAAAATATACAAATAGCTTCTAATTCTAGTCTGAATCTCACAGACTGTGTCTTTCATAAAAGACTTTATCTTTCAACTTCCTTCTCTACTGTGATTTGGAATAAACAAGCAAAAATTTAATAAGATTCATAAAAAAAGGTATTTTTCGATGGAAGTGAACAATAATTCTAACCTGGTTAAATACTGTCATTACATTAGTTGTCTCTATAATTTAGTATAACCTTTCTATACACGGACACATGTGATTTTTTAAAAATTAATCAAGCCAATTTTTGTATATTACTGATAATGATTAAATCTGGCTTCTTTAATATCAATTATAGTTTCTTTTCGTATCAACAAATTCATCTGTAGACAATCTCAAAATAAGAAAAAAATTATACTGGTGATTTTCTGAAATTAGTAGAAGCTTGTAGGAGCTTTGGCTACTTTACCGTCTTTCATATCCTTTGGCAAGGTCTTTGGCGGCACCGATAACGAGACCATATTAATCAGAGAAGCCACGTGAATACGATGAATAACAAAAATACGTCTTTACTTCTATTTCTTTAGTTCATTTATTCGATTTGGATGGAACGAAACCACAATTCTACAGTTCAGTTGGAAGCAGGACAAAAATGAATATAGATAACTTAATACTGGTAGGGATGGGAGCTGTTTTGTTTCTACAAAAAGGCGGAGTACGTGAGCCCCACTGGGATACAAATGCCGCTGAATTAAGTTATTGTATAGCTAGAAATGCTAAAATGACTATTTTTAGTACGAATCTCATAGTGACAAATTTACGATAAGCCCCCGGACGGATAGTTTTTGTTCCCAGAGGATACTGGCATGACTTAAAAAACATTAGTAACCAAGAGGCCAAATTTGTCATTATCTATGATAACGAATGTCCTGAATAATTGGGTATCTCAGGATCTCTTGGTTCTATGTCTCCTTGAGTTTTGGATAGAATCTTTGGAATAAATCCTCTAGGCTTCCTTGATCAATTGAATTACAAATCTTCTCAAGACGTAATTATAGTACCAAATCCAGATAACTTTTCAAGTAGCAGCAGGAATGAAACTTCAAATCCACATAAATTTAGTATAGGTGGTATCACCCACCAGATACAGACTCTAGGGGAACTGGTGCATTGGGGATTGCTAGTTCATTTCCAATACTCCGAGGCTTGACATTGTTTCTGATAGATTTGAAGCCTGGCGGGATAATAGAACTTCACACTCATCCAAATGCAGCGGAATTGAACTATGTTATCAATTGAAAAGTACGTTGCACAATATTTAGCCCTAATGGGCAGGGTCGAGACATTTGAAATTGGTCAAGGACATGTCTTTTTTGTCCCGTCTGGAGTATCAAAGAATCCTTATATTGGAACATAATTTGTTATCTTTGTAGTATTTATTCTTTAGTCAATCTAATGATCTCTAACTGACGATCTCAAAAAAGCTACCAAAATCCTCATAAGTTATATCGTCTTTGTCCAAACTGCACACAGAAGATGTCGCAGTTCTCTATACTCTTCTGCTTGTCTTCATTTGGAATTATGGGATCTACTAGCAATTTAGGGAAGGTTTCTAGCTTGTAGTATTTGTAAATTTGTTCAATACTGTTAGTGGTAAGTGGTTTACCTGTATTTCTCCTACCTAATCCTACAAATAGTGGAGATTTAGAATTATTCCTACTTGGATGATTTGATAACCAGCCTTTAATGTAGGGTATTGATTGTATTAATGGGATATGTCTACTTCCTGTTTTACCGTTGACTAGAGCTTCAGCGTATTGATATTTGACATTATCTACCGTTTTAATCACCATATCTTTTATCTTTAGATTTGATATTTCATGTGGACTTCCTGACAAGGCTCGCCATAGTATGATATAGCATTTATCACGTTTGTCTGTAACCCATTTTAGAAATGGTAAGTCGTCTTCCGGGGACCATAGATCAGAAGGTTTGTAACAACTTATCTCTTTTCTGTATATCTGAGAGATTCTATTAATACATTCGGGTTTTATTTCCTGCGTAAATAACTCACTTCTTCTTTTAGAATTATCTACATTTGGATAATAAAGCCATTTAAAAAATTCAACATTATATTGCGTTTCACATTATAGCTTCCTATCTATTTATGCAATGGATCCTCATTCTCTGGTTTTCTGATAGAATCTAAATATATCAATATATCATCCCTTGTCATATCGCAAAACTTTCTTTTCTATACCGACAGTTTTTGATAATTCTGATAAAAATTGAATTATACTCCTTATCGTGTTAAGTCTAGGATTAAAGTCCTATTTTCATTGCTATAATGTATTCAGAGATAGTCAATGCATTTTCCTTCGAAAGTCTGTTTCCTATCTCTGAGGACTAATTCACAAAATTTGGTTGTAGGAAAAGCTTCAGTTGCTAGTTGTTTTCATCTCTAATATACTACATCTTTATCCTTTGATGTTGTTAATATTGCTGCTATTTGTGATTTGTTCGAACGCTCGACCATTCTAACATCTTAACATATAAAGAGTTCTCTAATAATACTTTCCAATAGACCATATAAGTTAAATGTAATACTTTAGTAATAGTTACAAATGGAGATTTCATATAACTATCCACTTTATAGGCCTCCATCTGAAGCCAATTCGACAATATTTCAGGTTACATTGGGTTGCTCTTTTAACAAATGTTCTTTTTGCGACATGTATCGAACAAAGGATTATCTGGAAAGACCTTGGGAAGATATAAAAAGAGAGATTGATTTAGCTAGTAAACTCTACCCAAAAACTAGTAGAGTATTTCTTGCTGATGGAGATGCTCTAAATCTTTCAACAGATAGGTTAATACAGATTTTGGAATACCTATACTGCAACTTTAAGGATCTGCAAAGAGTGTCGTGTTACGCTATGCCCAAAAATCTGTTGCAAAAGAATGATGATGATTTATATAAATTAAAATGTGCAGGACTCGGAATGTTCTACGTAGGAATCGAAAGTGGTAACGATATGATCTTGAGGAAGGTAACGAAAGGTGCAACGAGTAAGGGAATAGTACAGAGTTGTCAAAAGGCCAGACGTCATGGATTTATATTATCATGTATGATAATTTTGGGACTTGGAGGAAAAAAATATACCTACGAACATATTCGCGATACTGCCAGAATTGTAAGTGAGGTTGCGCCTGATTACTTAGGTGCCTTGACATTGTACCTTGAAGATGCAATTTATAATGAATTTATGAACAAGTTTGGTGAATCGTTCGTATCACTCAGCGATATTGAGATTTTAGAAGAACTTGAAAGACTTATATCGAGTCTGGATCCTATAACACGGACTGTATTTAGAGCTAACCATGCATCAAATGTTTATTCATTAGGCGGTATAATCCCGCAAGACAAAGAGAAAATTATATCTTTAATTCGAGAACTAAAGTCTAAGCCAGAAATGCTAAAACCAAAAATTTTACGTAGATTCTGATATAATTTATCATAATTGGCACCAAGTAAATTGCCATAGAATAGAAAGTATTTCAGATGTTTCAGAGAAATTCGGAAGATATGTTACTCTATTCAGTTGAGAAAGGGAGACAGTATAAAAAAATGATTTGTAATAATAGCAAGCAGTTAAGACTCAACTGATCTTTTCATAAGATTTATTCACAACTTCAATATTGAGATGAATATGGAAAAAACCATTGCAATTGGATTGGTGTTAGTGATTTTGGTATCTCTGCCATTAGTGAATGCACAAGCATTTCAAACAAAAGACCTTCAAAGTGGTAGCGTAAGCATAAAGGCACAGCTGGTAAAGAAAGAAACCGTGCCTGGCATTACATATTTTACTATAAAAAATGCTGTTTTTAATTTCAGCAATACAAAGCTTAACTATACCTTTATTCCCTATTCAGCCCCCTCAGTAGATAGTAATTTATTTTTTTTGGCAGGTTCGATGAAGATTAAAAACAGTCAAATCCCGAATCTGAACGATGTTATAGATGCATATGTGTTTGTCAGTATTAGTAATTCAGATATTCAAAATGCTAGTGGAGTAACAAAATATAGTTTTAACAATACTGAAAGAACTGTTGACAATAACCTTACTAGTGCATCAAGCGCTGATAGTGACTCAAATCGTATAAAAATTGGAGATGCTACATGGCCAAGGTCACAAGTAACAGGTGAGCTGGTAGTTCTAGATAATGGAAGCGCTACTTTGTCTCTGGAGGGTAAACCTAGCTAAGACTTAAAATAACTACTGCCATTATTGCTATACTATTAAACGGGTCAGGATTTTAAAATTACAACATTATTCTTTCATTTATTATCTAATCCTAATTCAGAATCCCTGCCAGTTGGCGAATTTTCAGGTTGCGAACACTAAAAGTGAAGAAGGAATTAAAAAGTTTAGAAAGCAACTAAAAGTAAAATCAAAAAAGGTCTACTGCTGTTAGGAAACTAAATATTGCTAAAGTTTAAAACATTTCGTAGGTCTTTTGTAAATATGCTATAAATATAAGTAAATAGTCCATATTTTTTATTATGTCAGATAGTAAATAGGTAGAATGTCCCTGAGTAGATAGAACCAAGAATAATAATAGTTATATTTGATTTCTTGGCCTCGATTTCAAGGATTTGCAATTCGCAGTAAAATGCAATAATATAGCTATGGTAAATCAAATAATACCTCTATAACTATTATTACAACTATAGTATACGATATTTGACTGGGGGCAAAGGTATGGGTAAAAGGAACAATGACGCTAAGAAATTAGACGAACATAAGTATACAATAAATACAGGAATACGATCGGCGAGAAGGCGTACTGCTTATATGCTATTAATATTAGGAATAATATTCGCGATTGCAATTGCAGATACTAGGCTATTCCTTTCAGCTTTTATTCCTGTTCGGGATCTTACTTATATCTATATACTAGAAATAGCAATTGCTGGTTATTTTGTTATCTGGATTATCAGCCATCTAATTCATATACTCTTGAATGAGCACTCTGAATCACAAGCTAGATCACTCAGAAGTGCAATTAGAATCTCTGGTTCATTGATTGTTATTATAATAATTATCGATATTCTAGCTCAAAACCCTACTGTAACTGTTGCCATAAGCACAGTTACAGGAATAATCGTTGGTATTTCTATGCAAAGTCTTATAGGAAATATCATTGCTGGAATGGTTCTTGCTATTGTCCGACCATTTAAGATTGGAGATATGATAACTGTATTTTCCAATACTGGCACAGTAGATGACATTGGTTTACTATATAGCCGTATGATCAGTTGGGAAGGTAAAGTAGTTTTAGTTCCAAATAGCACAATGATAACAACTACTATTGTCAGAGAGAATTCAACTATAGATCATCTAAATAAAAAAGACAAATCCGAGTTTGAACATTGAGTTTGTCTTTTAGTACGCGGTAAAAAACACTTTTATGATATCAAACAATTTGGGGGATGACAATATACTGGTTTGTTCTAGAAAAGGATAAATAATTATCTTCTGACTAAATGTGAATAATTAAGAATATCCTAAAGCAAAGTTAGTTTTAGCAACTATACTTTCTATAATATAGAATGTTTTACTATTACTCACAATCTATTCATGATTCATGCCATTTATTGACTAAATTTATATATTAAACCTTGCTAGCTGCTACAAACATTGTGTAGATTCATGACTATAGTTCATCTTCGATATTCTTTGTTTCTCATTTTTATTTATTATTGTCAAAGCTGTGTGCTCAGAAATTAGGGATAGCAATTTCATGGTGAAACACTAATTATTGATATGTAAATATAACAGAAAGGTTATCTATTGAATAATTATTATTAAGAAATATACTTAATCTATATTCTATATAAATAAAAACTGATATCATTTTACAAAAACGTATAAGGAGTTATCGAAAATGATCATTGACTATGATAAACAACAATAGTACTAATTCTCTGTCTTTAAAAGTTATTGAAGCTTACACTAGAGATGTAGGCCGTGGAGTTGCTCGAATTGACTATGATTCTATGGATTCTGTAAATGTTTCTACTGGAGATATTGTTAATATTGGAGGAGGCAAACGTAGAACAGTCGCCAAATGCTTGCCTCTTTATCCGTCTGACGAAGGTAAGGGGATAATCAGAGTTGATGGTCTTGTAAGAAATAATGCTGGTGTTGCTATAGGGGATACTGTTGTAGTAAGGAAGATTAAAG
>JAICSL010000081.1 GCA_025936955.1 Nitrososphaeraceae archaeon | reverse complement strand
TTTCACCTATACCGTCAATTAAGGTAACATGTTCGTTAAAAATATCATGAAATTTTTCCAGATCATCGCTAAGAGCAAATTCTGGATGTATTCCAACGAACCGAACTATGACATCCTGAGCTGAATTATTAAAGAGACGAAGGTTACTTAACGACGTCTCAACGTTTGTCGATACGGAGCAAGCTATAATTTTTAATGCACGCATGCTATGCAGTATATGTTGTATATACTGAGAATATTCGTTATCAGCTAAATGGATATGAGCATCAAATATTTTCATCATGCGTATTGGCAATGATCCAAAACTATATAAAATTTATATCTGAAACTATTACTTTCTCTCTACTTTGTATGCGAACAAAAATCCTTAATTACAAATTAAAAAATACAAGTTATCAAACGAATATGAATCTCATATTCACCGATGCCTAAGAATGAGTACATAATAAGCAAGATGATATCATAAATTGCACAAGCCTCTATAGTTAGCAGCTCATTATTGAAACATTCTTAAATTTACCTCAAAAATTCTACAGATCTAAAATTGTGGAACAAGTAGAAAATATTTTCTGTTAACAATAATACCATCTTGAAAGGGTTTGCATGCAGTACATAATACGACAGAATTCAAAGATAATGCTTAAAAGATTTGTCTGTCCAATCGTTGTTGCATGGTGGTAGATACCATTCGCACAATCAAACTGTTAGGAAAATGGTCTTATAACAGAGCAATGGGAAGAAGAAGACCACTAATTGCTGTTTTCGGCTTGACTAGTTATTGTAATTTTTATTGTCCTATGTGTCCATTTGGAGATTCTGATAAGGAAAGCCAAATTAATCTCTCTAAGAGAAACGACCTTACTTTAGATCAATGGAAAATAGTATTTGATAAGGTAGCAAAGCATTGTATTTGGTGCATTATAGAGGGTGGCGAACCCACGAGTCGCCCCGATTTTATGGAATTAATTCGTTATCTTTACAGTCTAAGTTTGCCAATAACTATAATAACAAACTGTTCTCTCCTTCATACTATTGATCTTGAAGAATTAAAAAAATATATTCAGTTTATTACGTGTAGTATTGATTCAGTCTTTGAAGAATCCTACTGCAAAGTACGTGGAGTTTCACCTAATATGTACAAGAAAGTAATTGATAATTTGCAACTCTTAACTCAAAGAAAAATTCCACATCATTTCAACAGTGTAATAACAAAATACAATACCCAAGAATTTATCGATCAAACTTATTTTGATAAAGCAAAGGAATTGGGAGCAAATTCGGTTTCATTAACATTTGTAGAAGATAGGTCTGATGTTGAATATTCGCTGCTACCAGATACAGAAACAATGACAAAAGTTTGTAGCAGCATATTGGACTATACAAGTAAAAAATACTCTCCTCAGTTGATGATACCACCACAATATTTCCAACAAATAATAGAACATGGAAAAGCTACCTTCGATGAATGTGGTGTTTGGAAGAGTGTCTTCGTTAACAGCAATGGATCAGTCATGGTGCCATGTTGGAAATTTAATAGCCCTGAGAATACCTATAATATTTTAGAGAAAAGTGTAGAAGAAATCTGGAATGCTCCTCACTGGGAGATAGCAAAGACTTGTCATGACTGCAAAGTGCTTGGATGTGTTTGGTATTCTTCTCAACCCATAACTACTTTTGCCCAAAATTATATGAAGGGATTATCAAAAATAATTAGCCAACAAACGCCAGAACTGCTAGAGAGATAGCATCTTTTCACTAACCTTATCAAAAGTTTAAATGAAATAAAATCGAATACCTGTATTTATACCTCCAGTAAACATCTAGCTAAAAATTCAAGTGACATATGAAAGTATCTATTATAATGATCCAACAGCGTCATTGGCTCCATGCCTCAAAATTTTATATCTGTGTGCACTGATCTAGCTCAGCAAAGTTCGATAGATTATTAAACGCTTGATCTGATGTATCAACATGTCTATTCATTGTTCTATTTTGCACTACGGAAGCGAATGATTATAATGTTTAAATGTTCAGAGTTATATAAAGTAAAACTTAAATTTGTAACTCTTGGCATCACGTGGGGGTCAGAAAATTCCGACACTACAAAGTAGCTATCTAGGATACAATGCTAGACTTATGCTAGAAGATAACAGTCTGTTCCAGGGTATTGGATTCGGATATCCATGCGATTTGGCAGGTGAGGTAGTATTTAATACAGGTATGGTAGGCTACACTGAGGCATTATCGGATCCTTCTTATCGTGGCCAGATATTATGCATGACTTATCCTCTGATCGGAAACTATGGTGTACCCAGCAAAGAAATTAAGGACGAATATGGGCTTCCAAAATATTTTGAATCCGAAAATATTCAGGTAAAAGGATTGATAATTTATGAGTTATCTGACGTGGCTAGTCACTGGAGCTGTATCAAGACAATCGATCAGTGGTTATATGACGAAGAGGTTCCTGGAATTTGTGGAGTTGATACAAGAGAATTAACTAAAAAGCTAAGAGTCAATGGATCTATGAGGGGAGTATTATCAGTTTCAAAGGATGATGTATTGGATAAGGCGAAGGCTTCAAAAATGATGAAATCTAGAAGATATGGAACGTATGAGGGCTGGAATTTCTTGTCAGAAGTATCTGTAACTGAACCTCGTGAATATGGTGATAAAAATAGGGATTGCATTGTACTTCTTGATACTGGTACGAAATACAGCATTATACGTAACATTATAAGAATTGGTTACCGTGTTGTATGCCTTCCATGGAATACAGGTTACCAAAAAATAAAGGCATACAAACCCAAAGGAGTTGTCATTAGCAATGGTCCCGGGGATCCTAAAGTCTGTAAAAGTACTATTGAAACCGCTGTTCAACTTATTGATACTGCTACCCCCACCTTGGGTATCTGCCTAGGCAATCAAATACTTGCTTTAGCAGGCGGAGCCGATACTTATAAGCTAAAATTCGGTCATCGAGGTCAGAATAAACCATGTATAAGTTTAAGAAATAATCATGCCTTTATTACTAGTCAAAACCATGGTTATGGGATTGATGCAAAAAGTCTTGATAAAACTGACTTCGAGACATGGTTCTTGAATGCAGATGACAACACTGTGGAAGGAATTCAACATAAAACGAAACCTATTATAGCAGTACAATTTCATCCAGAAGCATCACCAGGTCCCTATGATTGCATGTTCGTTTTCGATGAATTCAAGGCAATCATTGATAAATATTATGAATCAAATGATTCCAACGAAGACAAGTTAGTTTCCAACCCGTCGTCGATAAGTTCTAGTGTGCAAAAAAACTTGAATAGGAAAAAGAGGAGGAAAATTGCCAAAACATGAATCTATAAAGAAAGCTCTAATCCTGGGAAGTGGAGCAATAAAAATCGGAGAAGCAGGCGAAAGTCATTAGTAATAATGACCGCAAATTCGACTACTCCGGTTCACAATGCTTAAAAGCACTTGCCGAGGATGGAGTTGAAAGCATCCTAATAAACCCAAATATTGCAACTATTCAGACGGATACCAGATTCGCGAACAAAGTGTATTCGGTTCCTATCACTACTAGTTATGTAGAAAAAGTAATAGAAATAGAAAGACCAGATTCAATACTTCTAGGGTTCGGCGGACAGACTGCTCTGAACTGTGGGGTGTCTTTATACAGGCAAGATATATTAAAAAAATATGGAATCAGAGTCCTAGGAACCCAGCTAAAAGGGATAGAAATTACTGAAGATAGACAACTCTTCAAATCAGCTATGGAAAAAAGTGATGTTCCAGTCCTACATAGCGGGGTAGCATATTCTTTGCAAGAATCCTTAAACTTGGTAAGGGAAATCGGGTATCCTGTAATAATAAGAGTGGCCTATACGCTTGGTGGAAGAGGGGGCGGTGTAGCCTATAATGAATATGAACTGCAAGAAATTGTTCAACGAGGGCTTTCCCTCAGCCTTGCACATCAAGTACTCCTAGAAAGATACGTAGGTCATTGGAAACAAATAGAATATGAGGTAATGCGAGATAACCAAGGAAATAGTGTCACTGTTTGTAACATGGAAAATATCCTTGCAATGCGAGTTCACACGGGAGATAACATCGTTATTGCTCCATCACAGACATTAAATAATTTTGAGTACCATATGTTAAGGTCAGCAGCCTTACGGGCCACAGCATATTGTAATATTGTGGGCGAATGCAATATCCAATTTGGATTGAATCCATCTTCTGAAGAATATTGTGCTATTGAAATTAACGCTCGACTTTCTCGATCCTCAGCTTTAGCTAGTAAAGCAACAGGATATCCATTAGCATACATGGCAGCAAAAATAGCACTAGGATATACTCTACCTGAATTACTCAATAGCATTACAAAGGTCACAACTGCTTATTTTGAACCATCATTGGACTATGTTGTTGTCAAGATGCCCCGATGGGATTTTCGAAAATTTGAGTTAGTGAAACGGAAACTGGGAAGTACTATGAAATCTGTTGGTGAAGTTATGGCCATAGGTAGAAATTTTGAAGAAGTAATCCAAAAAGCAATAAGGATGTGTGAAATAGGGAAAAATGGATTAGTAGCAAACGACGACGGGTCATCTGCCTCTGACTTAGAAAATGATGTAGAAAATATCGAACAAGCATTACTTCATCCTACTGATGAAATAATATTTGATGTGGTAAGAGCAATGCGTGCTGGAATGACAATTGAAACAGTCAATCAGTTATCTGCTATTGATCCATGGTTTTTGATAAAAATAAAAAATATTATTACCTTGGAAGATCGACTTCGAAGATCCAATATCGATGAAGATCTAATTAAAGAAGCTAAGAAAATGGGGTTTTCCGATAATCAAGTCGGTAAATGTTGGAGCATACCAGAGACAAAGGTACGTGGTTTAAGGAAAAAGTTTGGGATCTTGCCTGTCATAAAACAAATTGATACCCTAGCAGCTGAATGGCCAGCTAAAACAAATTATCTCTATATGACATATGGAGGCAATACTGACGATATCATAGTTAAAAAGAAAGAAGAAAAAACTGCGATAGTTCTCGGAGCTGGTCCATATAGAGTAGGCAGTAGTGTAGAATTTGACTGGGGGACCGTGAATATGGTATTGAGTTTGAAAGAAAATGGAATCAAAGAAGTTTCTATAATCAACTGTAACCCCGAAACAGTATCCACTGATTATGATATTTCAGACAGACTTTTTTTTGAAGAGTTAACATTTGAAAGAGTTATGGATATTTACGAAAAAATAAATCCAACAGGAATTGTCACTTGTGTGGGCGGCCAAACTGCGAATACCCTGACACCTATGCTTGCGAATAACGGTGTTAATATTATAGGAACTGCTAGTGTTGATGTAGATAGAGCGGAGGATCGCTCTAAGTTTGGACAATTATTAGATTTATTAAGAATCAAACAACCAGCATGGAAAGAATTCACTGATCTATCAGAAGCCAAGAAATTTGTGTCTACCGTAGGATATCCAATTCTTGTAAGACCATCATACGTCTTAAGTGGAGCAGCAATGAAAGTTGTCTGGGGTCATGAACAATTAAACCAATTTTTAACCGAGGCTACGCATGTTAGCCCTGATCATCCTATAGTAATTAGCAAATTCTTGCAAGATGCATCTGAAGTTGAGGTCGATGCGGTATCCAATGGTGATGAAGTCATTATCGGTTCCTTAATCGAGCACATAGATAACGCTGGAATCCATTCAGGTGATGCTATGATGTGCATACCCCCTTGGAGGCTCGACAGAAAAACAATTGAGACAATCGCGGATTATTCATTTCAAATAGGAAAGGCTTTGAATATCAAGGGTCCATTCAATATACAATATCTTGTGAAGGAGGATGAAGTCTCGGTGATTGAAGCAAACGTCAGAGCTTCGAGATCTATGCCGTTTATTTCAAAATTTATGAGGTTGAATTTAATCAATCTTGCAGCAAAAGCTATGACAGGCAACGCGCTCCCACAAAAAATAAAAGATCACTGGCTTAAAAGCTCTGGATTCGGGATCAAAGTACCACAGTTCTCCTTTATGCAACTCGAAGGGGCTGATATCGTTCTTAGTGTAGAGATGCAATCGACAGGAGAAGTGGCATGTTTTGGGAATAGCTTTTACGATGCCTTGTCCAAGGCATACATGGCAGCAGGATATTCTCTTCCTTTGTCTGGGTCCGCACTAGTTACAGTAGGAGGACAGAAGAATAAAGAAAAACTATTGCCATTAATTCAGCTTATCTCTTCTATGAAATATACCATAATGGCGACAGAACATACAGCAGAGTTCATTGAGAGAAACAATTTCAAAGAAATTCAACGAGTTTATAAACTAAGTGAACCAAGGCGCGAACCTAATATATCAAATTTACTTTACGAACACAAAATTGGGTTTATTATTAATATTCCTTCTACCTCAACTATTGAAAAATATGTTGGTATGTTGTACGATGAATATCAGATTAGAAGAAAAGCAGTCGAAATGGGAATACCTGTACTAACTACATTGGAGTCAGCCACGTCGTTTATAAAAACACTAGAATGGTTAAAAAGAAATACTCCTACAGTGGACTGCCTGGGCGGATACATGAATATATAAATATATAATTTTACGATTCTGTCCAATTAAGATACATAAACTGATATACCGATAAATACTCGATGGGAAGCTCACAAGTGTGGTACACAAGTTAACGGTTGAAATAGAGTATCGGTTTGATCAACAATATACTGGACTTAAACAGTGGGAACTTCCAAGAGGATCAATTGTGAGTATAATTTTTTATCTCACTAACATTGGAGAAATGGAATTTAATGGAATATTAAAAGAGGTTAGGATAACGATGGGTGAGTCAGGATTTCAAGGAGCTCAAGTGTCACGAAAAGTAGAAGGTCAAATTCGAGCCGTGCCTCAACAGAAGATAAAAATTCATGAATCGTCAGTGTTGATGATTCAAGAAGGATTAGGATGGATTAAAGCCGAAATAAAAAGTAATGATGATCAACCGATCGAATATTATCAAATAACAGGAAATCCACCATTACCAGAGTGGGCAGTACCATTCGTCATAATAAACAGTGAACAATTAGAGATAATTAAATTGTTGAAAGAAATACGAGATAGAGTTAGCAATCCTTCATAAACAGTTAATAAAAGAGAA
>JAICSL010000215.1 GCA_025936955.1 Nitrososphaeraceae archaeon | reverse complement strand
GTCCGCAATAAATCTGCTGTAGGGAATTTGTATGACCAAAATGCTAACTGTCAACATTGATACGTCCGGCGTAGACAAAAACGAGGCGCAGGAATGGGTGAACGAACTTGCTAATGTCTATGCAGACATGGAAATTGAAGATGTAAATGTCTCAGGAAATAAAATCTCGTTTAAAGCAGGGTTTTCTGGAATGGATGATACTGAACCTGATGACATCAAGATGAAAATCGAAGAATATTTGACTATGAATGAAGCATTCCAAGCAAAGGATGTTGTAGTTCGCTAGATAGACACTTACCTGCAAACCTCTTTATTTTTTGTGGAAAAAACACTAGACACAAATCATGATTCATGATTACACAGATTTAAATATATAATGATCGAAACGTTGACGAACGAAGTATGACTTGTAAAGGTATATGCATACGGCATAGAGCACAAAAACCAGTAGGTTCTGGTCGTTATGCTAGTGGGCAAAAACGATGTCAAATATGCGAGATATTTATAAAATGGGATGGATTATGGTGTCCATGCTGTGGTTATAGATTAAGGACAAAACCGCGGAACCTAAAATATAAAGCAAAATTGCGAGCAAAAAACAAAACGGTGGAATTAGAAGCAGCGCCAATCGTCCACTAATTTTTTAGGACTTTTTTGCTAACTGCAAAGAGATTTGTATTAAGTTGCTGGATTTCTCCTGATTCTGTAATTAAATCCAGTGAATTTTGGATTAACTTAGTATATCGTTTATAGAATTTTTCATCCCTACGAAGTAAATTTTGCATCCCTATTTTTCCAATATAATAGTAACAATCAGCTATTAATCCTTTATCAAGCAAATATTTTATTTTTGTCGCCAAAAAATCACTGTCATACTGTGTTGAATTTAGATAAAGTACTCCTTCAATGGATCTTTTTATGCTGGATCGGGTTGCTCGTTGCAAGCCTATAGATTCCAATGCAAGAATAATGCCATCTGTTATTTCCTGCCTATGAATGTCCATCTGTCTTATTTGATTCAATTCGTGAATAGGCATAGATTTGGAACCCGACAGCGCCAATATCCCCCCGAGAAAATAATAAGCTGATATTTTCAACCACATCGCTGATAAAATTGGTTGTTGTTTTTTAATAGAAATATTGATTTTTTCATGAATAAAAAGAGATCTAATTATCGCATTTTTTCCCTGTGCTGATAACAATAGTCTGTAATTATGCATACGTGAAATGTTAATTGGGAACAAATCCAAATTATCATTATTTGCGAATATAATAATCCCATTCAATGACAAATCATTTAATTTCGAGACTAGTGGGAAATAAATTAGCTTTATATTGTATTTATCTATTCTTACTATACTATTCTTGGTAGGAGATTGTTTATTGAAAATGGCTATATCATACTCACAACAATCAAACGAGATCTCAGGATGAGTAGCCCTACAACCAATAATACCTGCAGGACAGGAAAAATTATCACTTATATATTTCTCAACGGCTTTTGGTAGTTTATCCAAAAATTTCAATACTTTGAAAATTTTTATATCAATATCTTGGTGAGTAAGAAATAGTTTACTCTTAGAGTACAATAATTTAAGTTTAACATGATGTTAAAAAGGGATCATCATAAGTTTATATGCAGTTCAAATTCCAATTGATTCGCTCCGATGGTGTAGTTCGGTTAAGCATTTCGCCCTCTCAAGGCGACGATCCCGGGTTCAAATCCCGGTCGGAGCATCCGATACCAAATACAAAAATGAGGATCATATTTGACATCTTACAACATTTAATGTTCTATAGTCAGCAGTATTAATATGACTCAATAAAGATCTAATTTTGAGAATACTGGGTTATTCTATAACATGGACACTATGATAACCTGACTTACATCTGGGACACATTGAATGAACACTCACACATTCTATACAAAAGTCGCTTGCAGCTAAAAATTCAGATTCGTTTCCTGTATAAAAGCAGATTTCGCATAATGTCTTCATCGATTGATCATAAGATAGATTATTTACATATAATTTAACAGTTTTGAATTATTAGCATAACTTTACTTTAGTATCTCGTTCTTTCTACCCACCTAATTTGTGGATTCTTCTTTTAACGATTTTCCAATCAAGTTGAGAATTTCATTCTTAATATCGAAAGTATTAGCTTCAGATGAGGTGGACAAACATAAGATTCTATCGCCAAGGGGAAAAGTCATTAGTACAATATTTTGATGTTCAGTAATGCTATATTTTACAGTACCAAGTTTGTGACTAAAATTTTGGTGCAAAACCATGTTTGATAAAGATTGCACATACATCTCTTGTTCATCAGAGCCACTTAGCAATGGTTCAACTCCTTCTTGAAAGCCTCCAGAAATAACCTCGCCTTTGTTATTTATAATACCAACGAATCGTATGTTGTGATCTAGAGTTAGAACTCTCTCGCACAGATCTTCTTGCACATATAAATAGACTCGATTGGTATATAAATCAGTTGACCTTTATATTCATTATTTATATCAAGACTTCCTAAAAGAAACGGTCTGAATATCTAAAGATTTATCATGAGGTCATGATCGAAATTCTAAATACAAATCGATCTGATTTGATAAGAATTCGAATGCTTAATCATTATCTACTGCTCCAATCCGATTGACTAGCTTATAATATTGAATAATTTAATTAATAGATTATTAAATTTTGTGATACATATTATGAAAGAATCATAAAGTTTAATAAAGAATTTGGATGAGTTCATTGATATGCAATTGACACATCTACAAAACCATGCAAAAGGTTATCGCATTATTATAAAACAATAAATCACGGGAAAATAAAATGCTGCAACTTGTTTCGGATCTATCGGATTCGCAATTTAATGGTAAAGTTGTTTTGGTAAGAGTTGATTTTAATGTAAGCCTAAATGACGGCTCAATAGGCGAAGACTATAGAATACGGATGACTCTTCCAACAATCGAATATCTGATCAAACGCAATTCCAAGGTGGTTTTAGCTTCACATCTTGGTAGACCAACTAACCATCAACTTCGTTATTCATTGGCTCCGATAGCAGACAGACTATCTGATATGATCAAGAAAACACATGTCAGGTTTGTTGGTAATTGTATAGGAGAAACAGTTCATAATGAGATTAGAAAAATGAATACTGGCGATATTCTACTATTAGAAAATTTGCGTTTTCATAGAGAAGAAGAAGCAAATGATCCGGAATTCTCCAAACAGCTTGCATCTTTGGCTGATATTTATGTAAATGATGCTTTTAGTACCTCTCACCGCAAACATGCCTCCACTTACGGAGCACCAAAATTATTTGATAGAAGATTAGCTGGATTCAACCTCAGTAAAGAGGTAGAATATCTTTCTATGATAAAAGAGAATCCGACTAAGCCGTTTATTATTGTAGTTGGCGGGGTAAAAATAAAGGATAAAATCGGTGCTTTAGAAAATCTGCTACCTAAGGCCGACAGAGTGTTGATTGGAGGCGCGGCAGCATATACATTTTTGAAGGCAAAAGGAGTAAAGACTGGCAATTCTCCAATCGATTTTGAACATCTATCTTGGATTACCAAAGCTCTTTCAAAATTTGATGATAAAATAATGCTTCCCAGCGATCACATAATAGCCCCTTCACCTGAAGGGAGCTTTACAACTATGGTCAAAGGCGATATTCCTGACAAGATGGCGGGATTTGATATCGGGAATGAAACGATTCAGAGATATTCTGCTGAGGTTGGAGGAAAGGGTTCAGGAACAGTATTTTGGAATGGGCCAATGGGATTATTTGAAACAGGAATTTTTGCAAATGGAACAATCAATATAGCGAAGAGTATGG
>JAICSL010000019.1 GCA_025936955.1 Nitrososphaeraceae archaeon | reverse complement strand
GATAATAATTTGTCAAATTGAGTATGTTCAATATGTTCCATTCTTATAGTATCTGGTTTATTTTAGAGCATTGGTTTAATATGTATTTAGCAGTGATAGTCATTTGCACAAAGTAAATTCATACCTATGAAATAGAAATCGTCTTATCGAAGGTTTTACATCCAATAAATATCAGTAGTATATCTCGACAATTCTATGAGCATATTTACATCATCAATTAAGTAAATAATATGTAAATATCGTTAAAACAAAAATGGAGGCCAATCTTATTTTGTATTATATTGTTTATTAGGATTCGAAAAGATAGAAAAGTACTAACAATTATAGATTATCTGAAATACGGTAAAACGACTTTCCAACTAACTAGACAAAAACTACAAGTAGAGTGATTTCACTTAAAGTTGGTAATGCACTTTAAACAAACGCAGATTATCCTAAAAAATATGGACAAAATAACACATAGGTTCAATATAGTGATATATAGTATATAATTTTACGATACACAATACATTTAAAGAAAAGCAGAGTAAATATTAATAGCAACAATGAATTCGCTTAGTAATTCTACGGTTGAAGATTTTACTTCAACAAATAAGAAGAGCAGCAATAATAGCTGCCAGTTTGCGCTCTGTGAGTCATGTTTTTGGAGTGCAACTTTGTTAGATTCTAGACAAGAAATTAATATTGTTAACTTGTGTGAATGTCCAGCATGTTCCAACAAGAATATCTCTCTGATTCCATTGGCTAAAGATGAAATCTACAAATTGTCGCTAACACCTAAAGGTGGTTTAGATATGACGTTTTCAAAATCAAACAATAGACACGGATAAGATGACATCTATTTAATACAAAAATACAATTATTTGGACGATAATTTAGTTGTGTAATTCTCTATGAACGAGATTTATAATTAAATACAAATTTATTTACTATAAATTATAGGACGCTTCTCTATTGTTATGACCTCATCTATTGTCTGATTCATCGCTGCTTCTGCTATATCACTTGCATGTTCAGCTATTCTTCTTATATCTTCTAAAATTAATTTAATGTTAGTTTTAACAGACTCATGGATTATAGTCTTATCTTCGCTGTTGAGCAACAAAATAATATCATTCTCAAATGAATGTATACTTTTCGCTTTATCTACAACACTATCTGCCATGACATAGTCTCTTCGTAAAAATGCTTCAACAGCATCATTAAGAGTTGCCAATGATAAATTACTCATTTTTTCCATTTTCTGATAGACATCTGTTGATATTTTTTCTTGAGCCTTCAAGCATTTTTCAGCGATTCCAAAAGAGTGATCTGCTACGCGTTCAATACTCTTTACTGTAACACGATAACTAAGGCAATCAGCTGGACTCTTTAATCCTATTTCCCGAAGTATTCGCTCATTCTGTGCTGCTATTACAAGATTTCTTAAAATGTAAAGACTGAATCTATCTACTTCGTCATCTGATTTTATTACTTCTTTAGCTAATTCATAATTTAGTTCAGTTAAAGAATACATTGCATCTTTATGCATAGAAGATGCAATCAAAAACATCCTTCGTACTGCTGTATTAACTGAAAGCTCTGGAAGAGTAATCAAAACCTGGATTGTAATCATATCGGATGAATCAGTTATTATTTCTGTTCCTACTAAATTTCTGCGAACAACTTCTCTGACAGCGTCACGCTGAGCAGGCTTTATTCTTCCTGTATTCGATTTTAGGTGTATCAATTTATAACCAGCTAAATAAACTGATATGATTTTACGTTTGAGAGAATCGCCACCATCTGCGTACAGAACAAGTACTGTTGCTTCATTTACAATATTAGAAATTCCTTCGGTATGAGGAATAATAGACAATGAATTATTTGCCTCGCGAACAATATTTACTGCATCTCCGGCCTTTAGATGCATTTCTTCCATCCACTTTTTCGGTAATGAGATTATGTAAGTCGATCTACCTGTGAATTGTATCTTGCGTACTTCTGTATTGTCTGATCTAGCGACCATTAAACTTTTAATTATCTATATTAAATATATAGATTGTGGTATACTAGCATATATACAACTATATATACTATATATACTATATATACTATATAGACGATATAGACTATATAGATGGTATTTAGATCTGCGGTCTTTTTCTCATGAATTGTAATCGTAATGTCAAACTACAAATTTAGACATGTACTGCTTTGATATGAAATCCTTTCCGCTGAGCTAATAATCTTAACAACATACTTAATACTACGACAATAACTATGAGTATTAGTGCTGCACCCCATCCCTGAGAATGGGCAGATTCATAAGGTTGTGAAGCTAATCTCCATATTCTAAGGGGTAATGCATCAATTGGTTTGACAAAACTTGTAAAGAACAAGCTTGTTCCAAGGATAGTCATAATTAAGGGTGCAGTTTCACCTGCAATTCTTGATATGGATAATATAATACCCGTAAGAACTCCACTTTTAGCACTTTTCAAAACTATAAATAATGTTATTTTCCATTTGGGGATTCCAAGCGAATGACCAGCCTCGCGAATTGAATTTGGTACGATCTTGAGAGTCTCTTCAGTGATTCTCACGACAATTGGTATCATGATTATAGATAAAGAGAAAGCCCCTGCCAAAACTGAAAATGAGCCAATTGTAAGAACTATTGTTATATATCCAACTATTCCAATTACTACAGAAGGCAAACCAGTAAGAACATCATTAAATAGCCTAACAGCAGATGGAAATAATTCTTTGTCTGAAGCAAATTCTGATAGATAAATACCAGCGAGTATTCCTACGGGAACGCCGATTAATGACGCTAATCCAATAACAATCAAAGTACCCTGAATGGCAGGAGCAATACCTCCGCTTATTGTTGAACCGATAGCACCTGGAGGTTGTGTCAATAAATCTAGACTAATTGCTGAAGCACCATTCTTTATCACCTCTAATAATATACTTCCCAACGGAATTATGGCAGCTAAAACACAGAGTATAGCAAGAACGCTCACAATCTTATCTACCATCTTGCGTTTGAAAGCCTGTTTTATCATTATACCATGAATTCTCTGTTTATTATTGTAATTTCTTGCAGATCCGGACAAGGCTATTCTCTTATTCCTCCACTAATTTTTACCATTCTTGAGACTAGCAAGCGAGCGCCAATATTGATCCCCATTGTTAGAATCAATAGAACTGCTCCAAGACCAATTAGGGCTGAGAGTTGTAAATTGGATGATGCTTCATTAAATTCGTTGGCAATTAAACTCGCCAGCGATTGACTCTGAGAAAACAGGGAATTGGGAATAGCAGCTATACCCATAGTATTTCCAATTATCATGGTAACGAGAATGGTTTCGCCTATTGCTCTACCTAATCCCAGGATTGCGGCGCCAAGTAATCCAGACCGTGCATAGGGAAATACAGCGATTTTCACAGTTTCCCATCGAGTTGCTCCTAAGCTATACGCAGCCTCCCTTTGAGAATTAGGTACTGACTTGAGTACCTCACGTGAAATTGACGAGACAATTGGAATAATCATTATGGCCAATACTATTCCGGCTGTGAATATATCTAAACCAAAAGGGGTCTTGGCAAAGAACTGGATTGTTCCTCCGAAAGCATTGTGCAAAGGTTGTTCGATCAGATCTCTTACCCAAAATCTAAAAACAAACAAAGCCCATAGGCCATAAATTATACTTGGAACAGCAGCCAGCAGTTCTACAATATAAGATAAAGGTGTGCTTACTTTTGAGGGTGCCATTTCTGACAAGAAAATGGCAATACCAAAGCTTATTGGAACACCTATTGAGATGGCAAGAGATGAGCTTATTAGTGTTCCAATAATATATGGAAGAGCTCCATATGACTCACGACCTTCTACAGAATTCCAATGAGTGCCGGTTAAAAAATTAAAAAAGCCTTCTTTTAAAAAAACATCTTTAGATCCATTACCTACTGAAAAGGCTATAAGTATAATCATAAGCAACGTATAGCATGCTGCAGCAATTGCTATGGCATGAAATATTTTATCTCCTTTTCGCTTTCCAAATTTAAAAAAAGTAGATAACTCCTTCTTTCTACGTTGCTTTCCTTCATCAGAAAGAAATTACCAACACCATCCATCCATAAAGGATAGATAAACATGGTTTGATCCATTATATCACTTTTACATATAATAATAACATAGATCACTGTGGTCTATATAGCAGAGATTAAATGAAGGTAGCTAGAGAAGCATTAATTCAATTCGAGAATAGAATCCATTACAGATAAAAATTGTTTATCACTATTGATTCCAAAATATATGGCGTAATATCTTTTATTTGATGTCATTGATTATATATTTAAATCATTTTTAAAAAGAAGATCGAATTATATTTAATCGTATTCATAAAAGTATGCTAAAATAATATATAGAATACACTTAATTCTATGTGCAGATGATATTCTAATTTGTTCATATTAAATATACTTTTTTATTTGCGACTTATATTAGAGAAAGGAAACATCACTCAGAGGTCGAATAAGAAAAAATGCAGAGTACCTCCGAAACTCATCCATAGATATTTTTGAGGATGGTAAATATTATAAAAATAGAACCCATGTTACATGCATCAAATGTAGTTCATGTTAAAGCCATCATTGAAAGACATAGCAATAGGAGAATGGAATAAAGGAGAAATCTACAAATTTATCGATGGAGGCATAACAGTGACTAGCAGATAATGCTTCCAATCAAGATCGAGTAGGTCAATTAAAAATGTACAGAAATATAGATTCAGCGTCTCAGAAAGGTTCTAAAATTCTCATCATATTAAAAATTAAGGATTCTGAAACGAATAGGACTGCTGTTAAAATTTATTCAAACTGTTCGAAATATATAGTCCTCAAAATTTCGAGATTGTTATTACTAGCGTCTAGGACTCGAATTTCCAGTCACAATATAATTTACAGAGTCTCCAATATAACAAGCGTGGTCTGAAATCCGTTCCAGGTAACGAAGTATTAGAGATGCAGAGATATAACATCTAAGATCTCTTGGTTTTTCATTTTGAGTAATAATAGTAACTCGAATATATGTTCTATATAGTGCGTCAACTGTATCGTCCAATTCATAAAGTTTTTTTGCTACATCTTTATCTCGTGATTTTAATGCATTTACACTTAGAAATATCATGTCACGCACGGTTTTTGCCATTTCTAATACCGCAGATTTATCGCAGTCGGAAATAGAACCCATGGTCTCGATTGCTTCTACTATATCATATGCATACCTACCAAATCTAGAAAATCCATAAGATATCTCCATACAAGATCTGATGAACCTAAGATCAGTGGCTACTGGCTGGTAACGGGCTATCAGTTCAATTGCAAGGTCGGCCACTTCATCTTGCAATACCCTGAGTTTTTCCGACCATTCAAAAATTTGCTTTTTTACACTAGTACTTTCTTGATACGAACCTATTGCAATAACTACAGAATACTCAGACAGTTTGGTCATATCCATAATTATATCTCGAATATGGTCAATTCCAAGATCTAAAAGACGAGTCAATTAAAAAAACAGTATTAAACAGTTAATTATGCAGATCATACTAGCCAAATTTACCCGATATATAGCGTTCTGTTAGCTCTTTTTGCGGAGTCTTAAATATTTGATTTGTTGGTCCATATTCTATCAATTCTCCAAGATACATGAAAGCGGTGTAGTCTGACACTCTGGCTGCCTGTAACATGTTATGAGTTACAGTAACTATCGTTAGATCTTTCTTTAGCTGATGTACTAGTTCTTCAATTTTGGAAGATGCAATTGGATCCAATGCAGAAGTAGGTTCATCCATTAGTAACACCTCCGGCTGCATCGCAAGCGCTCTTGCAATACAAAGACGTTGCTGCTGACCACCTGATAGCCCCATTCCAGGTTTATCAAGTTCGTCCTTTACTTCATCCCAAAGAGCAGATCCTTCAAGGCTTTCCTTAACAATCTCGCTTATTAATCTCTTATCTTTTACTCCATTAAGCTTTAATCCTGCTGATACATTATCATAAATGCTCATGGTAGGGAACGGATTTGGTTTTTGAAAAACCATTCCAATACGTCTTTTTATACTCACTGGATCTACTCGTTTGTCATAAATATCGACGTCATCAACTATAACTTGTCCTTTTGCAGCTGCGCCAGGAGTCATTTCATGCATACGATTTAAACAGCGGATAAGTGTTGTTTTACCACAACCTGAAGGACCAATGATAGCTGTTACACTATTTGGTATGATATCCAAATTTACATTCTTTAATACCAGTTTGGTTCCAAACCAAGCATTAAGGTTTTTGATAGATGCTTTGCAAGGTTGTTTAAGAGCAGGATATTCATTTATTTTTAGAATTTTCTCTAAGATGTTATCAGTTAATCCTCCATTTATCATCAAATAACTTATCTTAAAGCAATAACTAGTTATCTCTTATCTAAATAGATAATATAGGACTATATATTACATGTGATAACTCGTGCGACTTTAAATCTAACTTACGACTACAAAGAAATTAGATATTAACTTTTAGTCTTGCTTGAATTGGGACAAAGTTTGGAAGTTATTCTCGCTATTCTGCTAATACATAATTTTGATTTAGCAAAGCTCGTGAAGGACAACATTATATCAAGATTATTATAAGACATACTTGTACAATTTTGTACAAAGTGGGTTCATGACCTTCTACTTCACAAGTTCACTTCACAAGGTTATCAAGTAACGTAAAAAACATCCTTATATTTTCTTGATCAATTCCCTAAGATCATCCTATTCAACTTCTGGTGACATAAGTTATGCTCCATATATTTCTTGTCGACTCCAGTTATAGCGTTTACATAAGTCATCGGAGATAATATGAGATATACTACTATATTATAACTTGATGGGTTAACAGAATCACAAATTGGTGATAGAAAAAAAGGAAGTATGATAATATGGCCTATTACAAAAATTCTGAAAACCCATAATATTCAAATGAATAATATTCATTCGATCAAGGTCATTGTCATCATTACTTGAATCTCAAGGTTAAAGTTGACTTCAACTTAGATCATCCAAACAATGATTTTCCCTTGAATGTTAAGGTTTTTAATGTCTCTTGATCCTGCTTTACAACTTGGTCAGGCAAAGGAACGTATCCTAATGTTTCTGCAAATTTCTGTCCATCTGTTATCGCCCATGAGATAAAGTCGACTATTGCCTTTGCTTTTGGTTCATCGATACTTGGATTGGTGCTTAAATCCTTGTATAACAAGATGTATGAGAAACTCGCAATAGGATAAGAATCAGAACCAGGAGCATTAACAGCTGAAACTGATTGCCATGATTGGTCTCCTTTTGGAAGGTTTGCTGCTAATGAGCTAATTGCAACTTTGGTTGAATTTATCGATGGTTCAATAAAATTACCTGCTTGGTTTTGTAAATATGCGTAAGGCATCTTTGTAGTCAATGCATATGCTAATTCTATATATCCAATTGAGTTTGGTGTACCTTTTATTGCATTTGCAACACCTTCGTTTCCAGGAGCACCAATTCCCTTTGGCCATGGTACAGACTTTGAAGTTCCAATCGTATTATTCCATTCCGAATTTACTTTGGATAGATAATCAGTCCAAACAAAAGTTGTGCCTGATCCATCAGAGCGATGGATGACTACAACATCATCAGAAGGTAAAGATTTTCCTGGATTTAAGGATTGGATCTGTGGATCGTTCCATCTCGTAATTTTGCCCAAGAATATATCGGCAAGAATAGAACCTGTAAGTTTTAATCCTTTATCTTGGAATCCAGGTATATTGTATGCTGCCACTACAGAACCAATTGTTTCAGGCATATGCACCACACCTTGTGCTGCTTGTTGTTCTGATTTTGTTAGCGGAGCATCAGAGGCACCAAAATCGACTGTTTTTTCAGTAAATTGTTTAACTCCTCCACCACTTCCGATTGATTGATAATTTATATTTACATTTGGTTTGACTTTCTGATATTCTACCCTCCAAGTATCAATTAATGGAAAGGGGAAGGTTGCACCTGCGCCATTTATGGATGTTTGACTCTGAGCATATGAGAATTTGGCAGGCATAATTATTAATGCGATAAGAAGCGTGCCTACAACAAATCCTATTAGAGTAGTTTTGTTATACATCAGGTTAAGGTAGAGTCAAAACTATTAAGCCATTAGCCATGTAATTCATATAGTCTATAGTTGTCTATACATCACTTAACTGAAACACCTAGATAGCCGTTGCTACGTGCTTTTATTCTTTTTTTTATCCACATAAGTAAACTGTACTTTCTATATATCGTATAAATGACTGCTGTGGAAATACATGCTTTTGAGATACCCTGATCCAATAAATAGTCTATCAATAGCAGTGGGATCTATAAAACTCCTGAATATTTCGACGTTTATGAGATAACTAGAAGATGAGGAATAATACTAGGTTAGATATTCATTTTGCTGTTTTAATACTCCTAGCTATTTTTATCAGCCAATTGATATCAATCTGTTTAATACTAACTCTAAAATTGCAGAGCATTACTCTAATTCCTTTAAAGATGTCTTTTCGCATGTTGTGATGATTAATAGTAAAATGTCGATGAAAAAAATAGATGCGCATCATTAATGGCAATATTCAAGTTCGAATGTTTCTCCCTGTATTTTATATAAAGCAGAAGACTACAAATAAAATAGAATTTCTGTGCTTTGAATTCAGATTAAATCAGGCTCGATTGATCACACACTGTATTTGATAAATATGTTATCTGAATTATCATTAGATATTCAATTACTTTCAATTACTAATTCATATTACTTGCTTTGTCTAAATTCTAATATTTTTCGAAAAATTATGGATTGTTCCTTAGCATCATCCAGTGCATTATGAGTATGAGAGATGTGAGTAAGATTGAGGGTTCTTTTGATATCATCTATTGAAGTTGCGTACCATTTGCTATTAGTTTTTCCAATCCATACTGACTTTAAATCAATTCCTGATACACCAAAAGGATTCCAACCGATGAATTTATGAAAATAATAGTTCACAAATGACCAGTCAAAAGTTATAGGATAGGCCACAAATATCGGTTTTTTCTTTGATACTTCTTTTACCCACCCAGCGAAATGTTCCATACATTCTTTAGGTGAGACACCATGTACTTTAAGATCTAATGACAGTCCTGCTACCACTAAGGCCTCCTTTATATAATTGTCTGAAATCGGTTGCAGCTCAATATAAAAGTCATAGTGATTATCCTCCTCACTTCCAACTACGCAAGCACCCAAACTTAGCATACTGTACTCTCCAGAAATTGGACCTGAAGATTCTATATCAACAGAAATATAGGTCAAGGATTTTAATTCGTTCTCAATTCTCTATATGTATTCTCATACAAATGACTCGAAGCGATGAAGTTTTTTTGACTGTTGCAAATTGAAGGATCGTTATTTGAAAAATAACTTTGTTGATATTATTTCCCGCCCATCATAGCTAAAGTATGTTGTTCTCAAACGAACAAACAAACTGTTGAAATTTACCTAATCTGAAAAGTGAATTAGTTTTGATACACCAGTTAAGATAGCTTTTTGGAACTAAATAGTTCTAGATTTAGACCTAATTTTAGGTCTAAAATTTTGGAAAAGGGTCTTGGTACTAAATTTAGGTCAGATTTGGAACATTTTTTCTTTGTTTCAAAAAAACTCATTTTTGTTTCAAAAAACATGTTATCATACCTTATGGAGTCAAAGCAATTTTATTTCAAAGATTTTTTTTGTTTCAAAAACCTATTTCTTTGTTTCAAACAATTAGTGTACACTTCAAAAAATATCTCGTTTTATTCAAGATTCAGATATAGAGCATATAAATTAAGAAGTAATAAACCGTGTATATTAATAAATAATCCAAATTTCAATACAATACTCTTATAGATGGTTTACCAAACGTTCTAATCGCTTTTTCCAATAAGATTTCACATTCTCTGCATGGCTACAATCCAGATGCTTGCTATGTTGCACTGTTCCTTGGCTTTTAGATTGACCTTTATCATAAAAGTTAATCTCAACCCTTGTTTTACAGCCAATCAATTAAACAATATAGATTTGTCTAGGGTCGATTTACGAATATTAATATCCAGACATTTGAGCCACTGATTTCTCATATCTCCTCATACCAAAATTTGTACGATATCTACTGAGGCTAGTACAACTTACTTACACTTATTGCATAACCATTTGATCTTTGGTATTTATTTCTCATTTCATGCTCTTGTTCATAAGTTACCGTTCTCATCTGATACCACCAAGGGGACCCGAAAATTATTTTGTAGATATAAAGCGATATCTTTATGACTTAATTTTATTGCAGCTATTGTTCAAGAATTATTAACCAACCATGCCAGCTTTTTCCGTTTTTCTCCTTAAACTATTCGTTGCTCAAAATGTCTATCGATTTATCTGATTTCCTTTTTCCTTCCATATAATCTCCTTTGATGGAGTTTTCCTATTATTATCTAATTGGTGTAGAAGACAAGACAGATAGAACTTTGTTACAATCTTAAATGATTGACTGAATACATATCAATCAGAGCTAGCAAATTAATTTAATCGAGAACAACATTATTTTGAAGAAAGATATCAACATATCATCATTGTAATATAGAACATTTAACAACAATCCATTCTGGTAGAAGATCTATATTTTGATTGTTCAGTACAAGTTATTATTCTTTCAATTATAATTTGTTTGTTTATTATAAGCAATATAATCCAATATCTAGGTAGATGCTACACTAGTAGTATTTTTTGTTGTAATTCTTGGTGCTTTCCAACGGCTGGCCCATTTACCTAATTCTTTTAAAATCACTTCTAATTCTTTTGCTTGTGTTGTTAGACGGTATTCAACTTTTGGTGGAATTTCTGGATAAATTTTCTTAGAAACAAGACCCTCACGTTCGAGCTCTAATAACCTATCGGCTAGCACAGTACTGCTAATTCCTAGTAATATTTTCTTTAATTCATTAAAACGTATAACTCCTTTTGTACTAAGATTTTTTAATATTAATAAAGACCATCTTCTTCCCAATACTTCCCAAATACTGGCCACTTCACATTTTTCACCTGCTGCTTTCACAGTATGCATAGCATCGTCATTCATTGAATATTCATATTATTAAGTATTATTTAACGACTACGTTACTAATTATAACCTTATCTTATATTCTCGATTCTGATCAAGTATCTTAATTTATTGTTAGCAATTAATCCGTTATGAAAATCATTATTACTACATTTTCAAAATAGAACTTTTTTCAAATCAAGCTATATTTATTGGTTAATATATAATATGAATTTTATAGATAAGTAGTGAAAGACCGCAGACCAGAAAAAAATAAACACAAGAACAAGAATATCAGTAAACCATCATCACCATCATCAGAACCTTCAAGTAAAATTTCTATGTCTGCATGGATTACACTTGGAATATTAGGTTCGTCTCTTTTGATTACTATGTATGGAGAGACAATGTTGTTACCCGCCATTCCAGATATTATCAGAGAATTTAATATTACGTACAACACTTCATCTTGGATACTTACTTCATATCTTATTGCAGGTGCTGTTATGACTCCAATAGCTGGTAAGTTATCAGATGTTTATGGCAGAAAGAAAATGATATTAATAATAATGTCAATTTACATAGTAGGCATCTTCCTTGGAGGATTATCTACAAACATATCAATTCTGATTATTTCAAGAGTAGTCCAAGGTATCGGAGTCTCGATGTTTCCAATAGCATTTGGTATCATAAGAGATCAATTTCCACAAGAAAAACTTGCTATAGGAGTTGGAATATTCAGCTCTATGTTTGCTGCTGGGTCTGTAGTAGGCTTGGCAGTAGGAGCAAGCATAATCCAGAACTTTGGATGGCGCACTACATTTTTCTCGATAGTACCGCTTGCCATAATCTTATGGTTTGTAATTAGAAAATTCATCTACGATATTCAATATCCAATACAATTTTTAGAAAAAGACAGTGGTCCGGCGCAAGTGAATAATAATGGACCAAATTTGAAAGTCAGCAGAACCATTGACATAAAAGGTGCGATAGCCCTGGCAGTTACAATAACTTCATTTCTAATTGTATTATCTTATTTAGAAACAAGTAGCGCCATAATATCAATACAAACCATAAGTTTTCTTGTTGTTGGAATTATTTCATTTATATTATTTGTAATTATAGAAAAAACATCAGAATCACCATTAATTGATTTCAAGTTGATAAGTAATAAAATTATTCTTCCTGCCAATATCTTATTATTGATTACATTTCTTACAATGTTTACTGTATATCAAACAATACCTGTTTTGGTAAGAAGCCCGTCACCCTCAGGATTGAGTGGAGATGCAATAGCTACTGCAAATATTCAACTTCCTTTTATGATCGTATTTCTGGTATTTGCTCCTTCTTCAGGCTTTATAATATCCAAACTAGGCAATGTAAAACCCACAACAGTAGGAAGCATAATCAGTATTATAGGTTTTTTTAGTTTGCTTATTTATCATTCTACAGATCTTTCAGTGGCAACAACACTGGCTATAATAGCGACTGGACTCTCATTAACTCAAGTTGGCGGTTTTAATATCATCCTGGAGCATACGCCAAGACAATTTAGTGGGATATCTCTTGGAATGACTGTTCTTCTCAATCTTATAGGAGGTGCAATTGGACCTGCTATTGCAGGAATAGTCATGCAAACAAATAGAATTTTTATTAAGGGTATTAACGGGTCTTTTCCTTCTTTCGAATCTTACAATATGATATTTCTCACAACCGCATTGCTCTCATTAGTGTCTGTAGTACTTGTTTTGATCATAAAGAAAAGAATACCAAATCCTAAACTGGTAACATAGAAACCACGTCTAATATATACAATAAATGATAGATTATAACGTATAACTCGCCAATTCCAATAATATAATAAAGATTTGTTATAATGACAGCAAGAGCGAATGATCACTAATCTCAATGTATATTAAAGCGAAAGTTGCCTTTCTGTTGGACAATAATTTATCGTTACTGATATATGTGTTTGATTTACATATTCAATTTAGTTGTTGGTCGTATTTCTAACAATTTGTTCAACTATTTTTTTATATGAATCTATAAAACCTTGCGCATACATATTAGCATGTTTCTCAGAACCTCTATGAACATTAGATTTTGTTCTAATATGATGATAAAACTCATGTAATACTATGAAAGGATTGTAAAAGATATCGGAATTTATAGCATAAATCCTTCTTTCCTTTT